>CAYNXU010000013.1:0-2516 GCA_964401225.1 uncultured Nitrosomonas sp. | reverse complement strand
TTACGTATTCCCCTTGCCACTTACCGGCTCCAGTTCAACCGTGATTTTACGTTTGCACATGCAACTCAATTGGTACCTTATCTGGCCGCGCTTGGCATCAGTCATGTGTATTGCTCTCCCTATCTCAAAGCACGTCCCGGTAGCAATCATGGTTATGATATTGTCGATCACAACGCGCTCAATCCCGAGATTGGCACGAAGGAAGAATTCGAAGCTTTTTGTGCTGTATTGCATGCGCATGATATGGGACAGATTCTGGATCTGGTTCCTAATCATATGGGGGTGATGGGTGCGGATAATCAATGGTGGCTGGATGTACTGGAAAATGGCCCAACCTCGGTGTATGCCCCCTTCTTTGATATCGACTGGCTGCCACTCAAAGAAGAGCTGCGTGGCAAGGTGTTGCTACCTATACTCGGGCGTCCTTATGGCGATACGCTGGAAGATGGTGAATTAAAGCTCAGCTTTGACGAGATGTGCGGTTGCTTCGGTGTGTGGTATTACCAGCACCGTCTGCCCATTGCTCCGCGCGAGTATCCTCGGCTGCTGCGACATCGACTATCCTTGCTGGAAGCGCAGCTGCGGGCTGATAGTCCGGATTTACAGGAACTCACCAGTCTGATTACGGCTTTCGATCATCTGCCACCGCAAGAGGCTACTGCGCCGGAGCAGATTCTGGAACGGCACCGTGATCAGGAGCTGCTCAAACGGCGTCTCGCAGCATTGGTCGGTTCCTCCCTGCTTATCAAGCAGATGGTGCTGGATACGGTCAACGATTATAACGGTAGCTCAGGCGATCCTGCATCATTTACGCTGTTGCACGAACTGCTTGAAGCTCAGCCTTGGCGTATTGCCAACTGGCGTGTGGCTTCTGATGAAATCAATTACCGCCGCTTTTTTGACATCAATGATCTCGCTGGCTTGCGTATGGAAGACAACCATGTGTTTGAAGCGACTCACCAGTTTGCACTGGAATTGGTTGCTGAAGGCAAGGTGGATGGTTTGCGCATTGACCATCCGGATGGATTGTATGATCCGCCGCAGTATTTTCAGCGACTTCAGGATCGGGTGGCGACGCGATCGCTGCCAACGGAAGGAGAAAAAGCGGTTTATATCGTGGCAGAAAAAATCCTCGCAAGTCACGAATCATTGCGTGAGGACTGGGCTATTCACGGTACGACCGGCTATGACTTTTGTAATTTACTCAATGGACTGTTCGTTGATCTTCGTACAAGAGCGATGCTGGAACGAACCTACCGCACATTTACACACACGCGGCCTGATTTCGATGAACTCGTTTATCGCAGCAAGCATCAGATCATGAAGCATGCCATGGCGAGTGAGCTGAATGTCATGGCCGGTCAATTGAGCCGGATTTGCGAACTGCGACCCCATACGCGTGACTTCACCACCAATAATCTGCGCAATGCGCTTGCCGAAGTGATCGCGCGATTGCCCGTTTATCGCACTTATGTACGCGACGGCCAAGTCACTGCACTGGATCGTCGCTATGTGGAATGGGCTGTAGCGCAAGCGAAAAAACTGACTCAGGTACTGGATGTCAGTATTTTTGATTTTATTAGTTCCGTGCTACTGCTCGATGCGGCAATCGACAGAGACCCAGCTTATGTTGCTGCGATTACTGCGTTTGCCATGAAGTTTCAGCAGCTTTCCAGTCCGGTGATGGCCAAGGGTTACGAAGATACCGCGTTCTATCTGTACCATCGCCTGATTTCCTTAAATGAAGTGGGTGGCGATCCACGCCTTTTCGGCATTTCAGTTAAAGCTTTTCATGCCGAAAATGCCAAACGGTTAGAGCGCTGGCCTTATTCCATGCTCAATACCTCTACGCACGATAATAAGCGCAGTGAAGATGTGCGGGCGCGTATCAACGCTTTGTCTGAAATGCCCGGTCACTGGCATGAACAAGCGTTGCGTTGGCGACGGCTGAATCGAAGCAAAAAGCTGCTCGTCGATCGCGAGGAAATCCCGAGCGCCAATGACGAATACCTGATTTATCAAACCATGATTGGTATTTGGCCATTTGGAGAACTTTCTGCGGTTGAGCATGAATCCCTGCTTGCCCGTATCGAAGCTTATATGCTCAAGGCCGTGCGAGAAGCCAAGCAGCATACCAGTTGGATCAATCCCAGCATGCCGTATGAAGATGGTTTGTCGATTTTTATCCGAAAGATATTGAATCGATCGGACAAAAATGCTTTCCTCACTGATTTCATTTCTTTCCAGCAGCGTGTCGCGCAATGGGGAATGTTCAATTCGCTTTCGCAGACCCTGCTCAAATTAACCGTCCCTGGCGTGCCAGATATATACCAAGGCAATGAGCTATGGGATTTCAGTCTGGTCGATCCTGACAACCGCCGCCCGGTGGATTATGCCCAGCGCCAGCAATTACTCAAGGAAATCGAGGCGCTGGTTGCTGTTCCTCAGGATGCGCTAGCAAAAGTAGTGCGGCAACTGCTCGATCATATGATAGATGGGCGTGCTAAGTTGTACCT
>CAYNXU010000012.1:0-19944 GCA_964401225.1 uncultured Nitrosomonas sp. | reverse complement strand
GGGTGATTGTGTTATAGGCCGGCCAATTACCAAATAATCAGCCCCATTTTTAATGGCTTCCTGGGGTGTGGCGACGCGTATTTGATCATTAGCATCGCAGGTGGCGGGACGGATGCCAGGTGTTACCAGGCAAAAATCTTTGCTGATGATTTGTCTCAACTGGGGTGCTTCCATAGCGGAACAGACCACGCCATCAAGTTTGCAGTCGCTAGCAAGTAAAGTAAGTCGATGCACAATATTCTCGGGTTCTTCATTCCAGCCTATTTCCAGCAGATCATTTTTATTTAAACTGGTAAGTAAAGTAACGGCAATGAGCTTAGTCTTTCTTGTAGAGAGTGCTTCTCGCGCAGCGAGAAGCATTCTTTTTCCACCGAGTGCATGAACATTAATCATCCACACACCGAGATCTGAGGCAACTTTACAAGCGCCTGCCACCGTATTGGGGATATCGTGATACTTTAAATCAAGAAAAATTTCAAAACCACAGGCCATCAATTTTTCAAGTAATTGAGGGCCTGCACTAGTGAAAAGCTCCTTGCCAATTTTTATTCGACAGAGATTGCTATCAAGCTTACTCGCAAATTCAAGCGCTTGTATCTGATCTGGAAAATCAAGTGCAACAATAATGCGAGGATTACTCATGTAGCAATTCAGGAGCTAAGATTTCTTGCGAGCTTTTGTGATAAGGCTAGCAAGGTAACCAAACCCTGTTCCCAATGCAAAGCAGACTAATAAAACGACTACTATCGGAACCTGCCATTCAAAATCACAGTAGTAATTAATAGAGATTATTTCAGTATTTTTCGCGGCGAAGCTAACGAGCAATAAAAAAATTATTACACTTATAAGCCAGGTAAAGAAATACATAATCTTTATATATTGAAAATGAAAGTATGATGTTTTATCTAGTAAATCACGTTTTATCTTTTACTTGGAAATCAACACGTTCCCGCATCTTTTTCCCAGCTTTAAAATGCGGAACATATTTCTCTGGTACATGAACCTTTTCACCGGATTTTGGATTACGGCCAACGCGTGCTGGCCGATAATTTAAATCAAAGCTTCCAAATCCACGAATCTCAATACGTTCTCCTCGGGAGAGACTATTCGCCATGGCGTCAAGTATCATTTTGACGGCCAATTCTGTATCTTTTGCCAAGAGCTGAGGGTATCGCGCAGCAAGCTTGGAAATCAATTCGGATTTCGTCATCAATGTCCTTTATTGTTCTTCTGTGTTTTTGCTATCCAATTTAGCCTTGAGTAATGCTCCTAGATTGGTAGTGCCTGTACTTGCAGGCGTTTTAGTTGTTACCATTTGCAACGCGCTGCTTTCTTCTTGTTGATCTTTTGCTTTAATAGAAAGATTGATGCTGCGATTCTTACGATCAATATTGATGATCATCGCTTCAACTTGATCTCCCTCTTTGAGTAGAGTACGCATGTCTTCGATTTTGTCACGAGAAAATTCAGAAGCACGTAAGTAGCCTTCTACTTCGTCAGTTAAAGTAATGACGGCGCCCTTGGCATCAACTGATTTGACAGTACCTTGAACGATACTATTTTTATCATGAGATGCCACATAAATGGTAAAAGGATCTCCTTCCAATTGTTTGATTCCAAGGGAGATACGCTCTTTCTCGACATCGATTGATAGTACGACAGCTTCAACTTCGTCGCCTTTTTTGTAATTCAATATGGCTTCTTCCCCCGGTTGTGTCCAGGAGAGATCAGACAAATGGACCAGACCGTCAATATTGCCAGGCAGTCCGATGAATACGCCAAAATCAGTGATAGATTTGATTTGTCCAGTGACTTTATCGCCTTTTTCATGGCTCATTGAAAACTCATCCCATGGATTAGGCTTGCATTGTTTCATTCCCAGTGAGATACGACGACGCTCCTCATCGATTTCAATGATGATGACTTCTACTTCATCACCGAGTTGTACGATTTTAGATGGATAGACATTTTTATTAGTCCAATCCATCTCAGATACATGGACCAGTCCCTCAATTCCTTGTTCTATTTCTACAAAGGCGCCATAGTCTGTCAGGTTGGTTACTTTGCCAAACAAGCGTGTGCCTGGAGGGTAGCGCCTTGAGAGACCGACCCAAGGATCTTCAGTCAATTGCTTCATGCCTAACGAAACACGATTTTTTTCTTGGTCAAATTTAAGTACTTTGGCAGTTACTTCGTCACCAACATTGATGATTTCTGAAGGGTGTTTAACGCGACGCCATGCAAGATCCGTGATATGAAGCAATCCATCTATTCCACCTAAATCGACAAATGCACCGTAGTCGGTAATATTTTTAACAATACCATGTACGACGGCGCCTTCTTGCAAGTTTGCCAATAGAGACTCACGGTCTGCACCTTGCGTTTCTTCCAGCACTGCGCGTCGAGATATGACGACATTATTACGTTTGCGATCAAGTTTGATTACTTTAAATTCCATTTCCTTATTTTCATAAGGCGTTGTGTCTTTGACAGGACGAATATCCACCAATGATCCTGGTAAAAACGCACGAATACCATTAACCATTGCAGTTAATCCACCCTTTACCTTGCCATTGACCATACCGCTGACTATCGTACCTTTCTCCATGGCTTCTTCCAGATCATGCCATGCATTTAATCGTCTAGCTTTATCTCTGGATAAGCGTGTTTCACCATAGCCGTCCTCAAGTGCATCGATAGCAACACTGACGAATTCTCCAGCTTTAGCTTCAATTTCTCCTCTGTCGTTTTTAAATTCCTCAACGGGAATATAGCTTTCAGATTTGAGGCCGGCATTGACCACTACAAAGTTGTGTTCAATACGAACAATTTCTGCAGTAATTACTTCACCCACACGCATTTCTTTACGTGTGAGGCTTTCTTCGAAGAGTTGGGCAAAATTTTCCGAGGAGGAGGTTACGTTGGAAGCAATAGTCATTGTAAAAAAATACCTGATTTTAATTTCATCTCAATAATGAGATGGCTAGTTAGTTAAAAAAAACACGTGAATCACTCGATGCAGCTTTTGCCTGATCCATGCACTCATTGTACAAATGCAGTACTTTGCTGACGACTTCTTCAATGCTGAGAAAAGTAGTATCTAGCAACTTAGTATCTTCACCTTGCTTTAAAGGAGAGACATTACGATTGCTATCACGCACATCACGTTCGTAAATATCCTGTACTAAGCTTTGGATGTTAGCATTTATTCCTTTCTCTATCAACTGCTTATAACGTCGTTGTGCCCGTTCTTCAGCGCTTGCTGTGAGAAAAATTTTGAGAGAAGCATCTGGAAATACAACTGACCCCATATCTCTGCCATCGGTTACCAAGCCGGGTGGTTGGCGAAATGCGCGTTGACGCAGTAGTAATGCATCTCTGATCTTGGGCTGACTGGCGATGACAGATGCTAGCTTACCGCATTCTTCGGTTCGGATAGCATTCGAAACATCCTCGCCATTTAATTGTATAAATGATTCGTTAAAATTAACATTTAAGTGCAGTGCGATCGTTGCCAAAGCTGATTCATTAGCACAATCTACATTCGATCGCATTGCCGACAAAGCGACGAGACGATAAAGCGCACCGCTATCAAGGTAATGAAATGCCAGCTTTTTAGCAACAAGTTGAGCGATCGTGCCTTTACCAGAAGCTGAAGGACCATCAATCGTAATAACTGGAATTACTTTCGTTTCCATAAAAAAACCTCTTAGGCCGAATTTGAAGAATTATTGTTAGGGCCGCGTAATCATCGCAAATTTATCGAAATAATCTGGAAATGTTTTGGTAACACAGTCTGGATTATTGATGCGTATTGGCACACCCAGGGATACCAGTGAGAAGCACATCGCCATGCGATGATCGTCGTAGGTATCAATGATTGCATACGGAGTAAGTGAAGTGGCGGGCGGGGTAATGCAGATGAAATCCTCACCTTCTTCAACCAGCGCGCCTAGCTTGCGTAACTCCTTTGCCATTGCTGAAATTCGATCAGTTTCTTTGACACGCCAACTTGCGATATTTCTAAGTATTGTTGTTCCTTTTGCAAACAAGGCCGTAGTTGCCAAAGTCATGGCTGCGTCAGGGATATGATTGCAGTCGAGATCAATCGCTTTTAATTGATGATGAGTAGAATTGCTTGCTGGCAAAGAGGATTCGATCCAGTTTTTTCCCATTCTGATGCAAGCGCCCATTCTTTCCAGCGCATTAGCAAAGCGAACATCTCCTTGCAAACTCTCTGTTCCCACGCCTTCAACGCGAACTGGTCCGCCGCCGATAGCACCTGCCGCCAAAAAATAGGATGCCGAGGAAGCATCACCTTCTACAGCTATTTCACCAGGACTTTCATAAGTCTGAGAACCTGGCAAGGTAAAACTTTGCCAATTCTCATGGGTGACGTGAACACCGAAACGGGCCATTTGAGCCAGTGTAAGTTCAACATAGGGCTTTGAAATCAGTGTTCCTTCCACCCTAATATTTGTGGTTTTGCCAGTTAAGGGTAGCGCCATTAACAATCCGCTGAGAAATTGACTGGAAACATTCCCTTTGATCGTAACCCATTTATTTTGTATTTCGGCGGGTCTGATCTCTACTGGCGGAAATCCATCATGCCCAAGATAAGTAATATTGGCATTCAATTGTCGCAAAGCATTAACTAAATCCGCAATAGGGCGTTCATGCATGCGAGGAACGCCGGATAAATGGTAATGTCCACCCATGACGGCTAGCACAGCAACGAGCGGACGGAAAGCTGTGCCAGCATTGCCCAAGAATAAATTAGCTTGTTTGACCGGGAAGTTTCCATTGCATCCTTCTAAGCTGTAATCATTTTTATTGACTTGCGTGATTGTGATTCCCAGTGTTCTAAGTGCATTGAGCATTTGCGTCGTATCATCGGAGGCCAGTAAGTTCTGAATAAGCGTTTTCCCGTTTGCGAGCGCAGCAAGTAATAGGATTCGATTCGAGATACTTTTGGAGCCAGGGAGTTGTATGTGGCCGTGAGCACCACTTACTGCAGGCAAATCAAGCCAGTCCATAAAATTCCATGAGTGTAAAGATATGATAGCGTTTCATCTTTTCTTGTGGTTAGGGGGTTAATGATATGCATAGCTTGGTCATGAGCTATAAAGAGGAAGAACGGAAATTTGTCATGCCTGTTATAATTGAAAAATTACTAGAGATTTTATACTAGATAAAACTCAAATTCATATGATTCATTTTTAATTAAAATACGATTGATAAATAATGAGGTTGATTAATGGAAGATAACTCTTTAAATTCACTGCTTATTTCTATACTTGCCATTCCATTTGTCATTGTAATACAGCTCTGGGTAAAGGATCGAAGAGCGCGTCGGCGTAACGAAGATGGTGAAGAGGAATTTACGACAACACGTCAGGCAATAGTATCTTTTTTATTAGAAGGTATAGCAGTAGTGGGTGGGTTAGCCATCCTGATTGTTGCAGTATCAGGTATCGTCAGATTTGTTGTGCACACTTATGGCTAATTAGCTACAAAAAGTAAAGTGCTAATCAAAGTAAAAATAAGGTGAATACTGATTGCTGATTGTAAGAGAATGATATCTTGGTATTCACTTTTTTGAAGCACAAATATCGACAAAAGAGGTGCCAGTTTTCTATGCACCTTTTTTAGTGCGTGAAGATGATAATTTTTTAGATTTGTCAGGATTGGCCGCTTTTTCTTTTGAGGCTTTTTGCTCAAATTCAAATGCTATTTTTCCCTCTGCTCCGATTACTAGGTATGCTGAGAATGGTCGTCCTTTTTTGGAGATAAATTTGGTCAGTAAGTCAGTCTTACCTGACTGTAGTAATTTAACAATTTGTTCGCGTTCGATAGGTCGGCTTAGAATGATCTTTCCGGTTTTGAAATCACATGTGTGAGCAGGCCCCACTGCTTTTTCGCAGATATAATATAGACCGTGTTCGTAGATTGAATTGCCACATTTAGGGCATTTGCCAAGAGGTTGTTGATTGGTGAAATCGATTACCTCAGTTTCATCTGTATCATTGCCACCAAATTCGAATTTCATTTCGAATGCATCAGTAAGCTTGATATTAGCATTGAACAAACGCCCCATTTTGCTGCGAAACCCTTGTAAAGGGCCAATTTCACGTTGTGAAACAAGTGTTTCCATTTCACCTACTTCGAATTGCCGTCCAGCCAGAATTTTCCATAATGCAAAATCACACTGCTGGCATTGAAATTTTTTGTATGTCTCATGTATTACGCCGCCACATTTAGGGCAGGGAACTTTAAGTATCGAAAAATCACCGCTGATTGTTTTTCCTCGATGATTTTTTGCCTGCTCCACAATGTGTTGCGTCATTTCTGCAATTTTAGCCATGAACGCTTCACGCTTTAATTTGCCTTGCTCGATCTGGCGTAGTTTGAACTCCCAGTCTCCGGTTAATTCTGGAGAGATCAGTTCGGGAATTTTTAATCCACGCAATAAGGTAATGAGTGAAAACGCTTTAGCCGTGGGATGCAGTTCACGCCCAATACGTTGTAAATAATTCTCAGATACCAGGCCTTCAATAATCGCTGCACGCGTTGCCGGCGTGCCGAGTCCTTTTGCGCTCATCGCGGCACGTAATTCCTCATCTTCTACTAATTTCCCTGCACCTTCCATAGCAGACAAGAGTGTTGATTCATTGAATCTCGTGGGGGGGCGCGTTTGATTTGATATGACATTGATTTCTTCTGTAATGACTGGTTTGTCAGCGCTAATTGCGGTTAGGACGGTACTTTCGCCATTATCCTCATGATGGGTGACTATTTTGCCGTAAACAGCTTGCCAGCCAGCATTAACCATGACTTTGCCCTCTGTTTTATATGGCTCATCTTCTACGCGGGTAATACGAGTCGTCACAAGAAATTCTGCGGCAGGATAAAAAATTGCCAGAAAGCGTTTAGTGACGAGATCATAAAGCTTTGCTTCAGCCTCATTGAGTTTTTTGGGTTCGAGTGAAGTCGGAATAATGGCAAAGTGGTCGGATATTTTTGCGTTATTGAAAATTCGCTTGTTAGGCTTTACCCAATCCGACTCCAAAATTTGCTTGGCAAATAGGCCATATTGTGTCTTCTCAAATGATTGAAGTGTGTCTTTAACTGTTGCAAGGTAATCCTCTGGTAGGGCGCGAGAATCAGTGCGTGGATAAGTCAATGCTTTGTGTTTTTCATAGAGTGCCTGAGCAAGTCCCAATGTTACTTTAGCGGAGAAGCCAAAGCGGCTATTGGCATCTCGTTGTAAACTCGTAAGATCGTATAATAAAGGGCAAGTTTCTTTAGCTGGCTTGCTTTCTTCGCTGACAATGCCAGGTTTGCCTTGGCATTTAGCTTTGATAGCATCTGCTTTGTCTTGGCTCCACAGGCGCTCTGCTCTGGCTTCACTATTTTCTTTATCCTTTGAAAACTTTTCGTCAAACCACTTTCCCTTGTAGTGGTCGCCATTAGTGGAAAAAGTGGCATGGATTTCCCAATAGTCTTTGGGGATAAATTTCTTAATGGCTTCTTCTCGCTCGACAAGAATGGCTAACGTAGGGGTCTGAACTCGTCCAACAGTTGTTTTATGGAAGCCGCCTTCTTGTGAATTGAATGCGGTCATTGCGCGCGTACCATTAATCCCGACTAACCAATCAGATTCTGACCGGCTGACAGCCGCGTCAGCGAGAGGCTGTACTTCACTATCATCAAGTAGCTTTGAAAAGGCTTCACGTATGGCATTGGGTGTCATCGATTGCAGCCATAGGCGTTTAATGGGTTTTTTTATTCCAGCATGACGGACAATATAACGAAAAATTAATTCTCCCTCTCGCCCCGCATCACACGCATTGATCAGTGTGTCTACATCCTTCCGTTTGATGAGTTTTGTCAGCAATTTAAGGCGTGCAGCAGTTTTTTCAATGGGAGCAAGATCAAAATAGGGTGGAATAACAGGCAGATGCTCAAAACTCCATTTGCCTCGCTTAACCTCATAATCTTCCGGTACAGTCAACTCGAGTAAATGGCCAATCGCTGATGATAAAACATATTCATCATTTTCAAAGTATTCTGTTTCTTTAGTGAAATTTCCTAATGCTCGAGCAATGTCGGCTGCTACGGAAGGTTTTTCTGCGATGATCAATTTCTTGGCCATGGGATTTTTGACGAGGTGGCTATATTTTTGTCAGTGGCTACAATTGGATATTCAGATTAGCAAGCATGGTAGTACGTTAGTACTTGTTGTATGCCAAACATACTTAAGGGGGCTTGCTGCTTGGCATACCCTATGATTATCTGAAAGAATCAGGATGTTGTTTAAACCGTCAATGTCGATATTGCGTATTACTATTCGCAACGAATAATTTTTCTAGAATATTGGAATCAGTTAATTGGTTTTGCATCCAGAGATCGAGCAAAACTACTAATTTTATTTTTTCTAGACTGGAATTATCTCCATCCATTTTGAGCACACGGTCAATTAATAATTCTCGTTGTAATGGATTGAGAACACCTGCCTGCTCAAGAAAAAGGATGAATCCGCGTCCTTCGATATCAATTACTTCCATTTCACAAGATGTGTACCATCGTAATGAGTTGCTGTGAGCGAGTGTTGCTGAATAACGTTCAGTGTTGTGTTTCGTAAGCTCTGATAACCAGCTGAGCGCTTGATTAATTTCATCCTCTTCAAAGCCTGCCATGGTAAGTTTGTGGGTTAAGGTGGCAGAATCTGGGCAGCTTCCTCTGTCGAAGTAGTTTTCAAATAGGTAAATAAGAATTTCGTACATATAGGTGCTCTCTTTTGCTGTGTGCACGTCAGCGGCATAAGATTTTTGTTATATAAATTTTTAATGACGTTAACGAATTCGTTGATAGCGCCCACCAGGCAAACTGGCAACCATTCCATCTAGCTCTAGCGTCAATAGCATGGCGGATACTGCCTCAACCGTCAAGCCACTTTGTATGCAAATAGTATCGATATCAGTCACATCATAGCCCAAGTAAGTAAGTAATGGCGAGTTTTCTTGAGCATTGTTTATATCCATAATCACTTTAGTATTTCCATGAACCAGAGGAGACTGGCAATTTAGCTCATCTAAAATATCCTGAATATTTTCTATTAACTTAGCGCCTTGCTTAATCAACGCATGGCACCCTTTCGATAAGGGTGAATGTATAGAACCAGGGATGGCCATCACTTCTCGTCCTTGCTCCAGCGCTTGCCTGGCGGTAATCAAGGAACCGCTATGCAGCGTTGCTTCAATAACCAGGCAACCAAGACTCATGCCACTGATAATACGATTGCGACGAGGGAAATTTTTACCCAATGCAGGCATCCCCAGTGGAAATTCAGAAATAAGTGCGCCATCCTTTGCCAGTAGGTGTGCCAGCTCACGGTTTTTTGCTGGATAGACAATATCGAGTCCTGTGCCTACCACAGCAATGCTCGCTGAAGTGCCCCGCAAGCCGCCTTGATGTGCGGCGGTATCAATCCCTTGTGCCATACCGCTGATAATACAATATCCGGCATTGCTAGCAGCTTCAGCGAAGGCGTTTGCATTAGCTATTCCTTGAGGAGTCGCATTACGGCTACCTACTACAGCAAGTGCAGGCGTATTGAGAAGCTTGCGTTTTCCTTTTAGATAAAGTAATGGGGGAGGGTCGGGGATATTTAGTAATAGTTTGGGGTAGTCGTGATCGGCTAGTGTAATGATGGAGTTAGAGGAATCTTCTAGCCAATCAAGCGTAGCGTCGATTTTGCTTTTGTCTGCACCTCGACTAATGTTATAGGCAACTGGCTTTTTTACGAAACGTTCGAGTTCGTGTTTATTTGCTGTGAGAATTTCTATGGGGTTGCCAAAAGCTATGAGTAGCTTACGAATGGATTCATCGCCTAAACCATCGATTAGACTGAGATTTAGCCAGGATTCCAAATCTGGCGGAACATTCATAATAAAAAATGGCGCTTATTGTGAATATAAAGTAGGTATTCAGAACAACTGAGTACAGAAAAAGGAGAGCTTATATATATTGACAAACAAAAAACCCCCAGATTCTCTCAATTTAATTTTGATATGTACAATTTTAATTTTGTTTAAAGTTTAATCAAGGTGTTTGTACGGCATCCAATACTTTGATCGACTGAGAGCTCTGCGTGACTAGCGCATAAGATACCCCATCAAAAACACGGAAAATAAGCACCAAACCAATGCGCTCATCTGGTAGCGATACGATTTCTCCTGTAGGTGATTTTATTTCACTTTTACGATATACAGCAAGCACATGACCTTGTTCCAGTCCATCGTTCTTGCCTTTATTAAGTGTGATGATAGCATTTTCACCAATCTCGGTTACACCTCCATAGACAGAAATAATGCGCCCCCTGATAAAGAAATTTGGTGCATGAGGTTTATAATCCATGAGTGTATCCATGGCAGAGGGAATCAAGCGATCGCCTTTTAATATTTCTTGGGTAGAATGTTTTACTTTTACTGTGCTGATAGTATTAAAACTTTCTACTTCAACATCTCCCAAATAAATCGTTTCATATCCAAGGATAACATTATTGTTATCTGGGTCGATTAATGCTTTGTCAGCACGAAAAACTTGCCAAGATAAGCCTTTGTCATCGGGTAATTCACTTACGTAGATTGTATCTCCTGTGCTTAATATTACCCGATTATCACTTGAACCTAATATAAAGGGAGCTTTATCAAGCGCATGTTTTTCAATCACCAATGGTTGACTCAAGAAAGGATTGATTCTGTTAGCAGGAATAGTGGGGATGGCACGCGCGCCTAATTTTTCTATCCTTATTTGAGGCGATATTTTTGTGGTTGCCTTTTCATCACCTTGATTAACAATATAACGATCTGGCGCATGAAGTTGCAATTGAATTTCAGCTGCTTTTACAGTTGCATGAGAAAATGCGTTAAAAAGTAAAATCGCGGATATAATAGTCAATATGCGCATAAATTTAGTTTCAAATAAGATTAGAGGCTTTTGTTGATAAGATTTTCAAGCTTCGATTGATTGGATTCCAAATTTTACGGTCTAATATTTAAATCTATTGAACTGAATTACGCTAATTTGTTATGGCTATTCTGAAAATATTACAGTACCCAGATGAACGGCTGCATAAGGTTGCCGCTCCAATACCGAAAATTACCAATGAAATTCGTGTGCTGACCCAAGATATGGCTGAAACCATGTATACTGCATCCGGAATTGGTTTGGCGGCAACTCAGATTGATGTTCATCAACGTATAATTGTTATTGATGTTTCCGATTCGCGTGATCGACTCCATGTATTCATAAATCCAGAAATCATTGCAAGTAGCGGGGAATCTGACTACCAAGAAGGATGCCTGTCTGTTCCTGGAGTTTTCGAGAAAGTTAAACGGGCCGAGAATATCTCAGTTAGAGCAATGGGCTTAGATGGCAATCTATTTGAGATGGATGCAGATGGATTATTTGCGGTTTGTATCCAGCATGAAATGGATCATTTGATGGGTAGAGTCTTTGTTGACTACTTATCACAGCTTAAGCAATCACGAATCCGATCAAAATTAAAAAAAAGACAGCGTAATACTAAATCTTGATCTGCCTTATCCTTATTGTATAGACCTTTTCTTTATATACACAAAAGAATGTGTTGATCTGAAGTATTTCATGAGAATTATTTTTGCCGGCACACCAAGCTTTGCGGCTAGAGCATTGATTGCTCTGCTAAGTTCTGAACATCAGATTTTATTGGCGTTGACCCAGCCAGATCGTCCAGCAGGACGAGGGATGAAAATCCAGGTAAGTGATGTGAAAAAAGTTGCCGAAGCACATGCGATTCCCCTGCTGCAACCACTTACCTTAAAATCAGAGGTGATTCACACGCAACTTAAGAAATTTGATGCCGATATAATGATTGTCGCAGCGTATGGATTAATTTTGCCGCTAGAGGTGTTAAAGATTCCACGCTATGGCTGCTTAAATATTCACGCTTCGTTATTACCTCGTTGGCGTGGAGCCGCACCTATTCAGCGTGCCATATTAGCGGGTGACCAGGAAACCGGCATTACTATCATGCAAATGGATCAGGGGCTCGATACGGGATTAATGTTACTGCAGCACACTCTTCCGATTGGACCTAGGGATACGTCTCAAACACTTCATGATAAGCTTGCTGATTTAGGCGCCAAAAGTATTGTTGAAGCCTTAGATTTCTTACGATTGGAAAAATTGAGTGCCACTCCGCAGGATGAAACGCAAGCGTGTTATGCCTCCAAAATCCAAAAAAAAGAAGCAGAGATTGACTGGCGATTGGATGCAAATCAAATCGACAGATGTGTTCGGGCATTTAATCCTTTTCCGGGTGCTTATACGTATTTCCAGGGTGAATTATTAAAGATATGGCAAGCAAGAGCGATCACTGCTTCTGGCCAAGCGGGAGAAATCATCACAATTGGAGACGAGGGTATCGCTGTGGGCTGTGGAAGAGGCGCGCTGATTTTAGAGATTATGCAAAAATCTGGTGGAAAAAAAATGCCTGTAGCAGAATTTTTAGCTGGTCATTCTTTGGAAGCAGGTCAGTATTTTTCTGCGGCGAGGACTGCTAATTCAGTAAATGATTAAAATTCAAAACCTTGCTGTAGCTGCTATAGGACGTGTTCTGGCAGGTGCAAATCTCACAATGGTTTTACAGGAAATATGGCGCTCGAATCCGCTATTTACGCATCAACAGCGAGGGGCTATTCAAGATCTGACCTATGGAGTGCTGCGTTATTACGGGCAGCTTGATGCATTACTCAGTGCATTGTTAGATAAGACACTACATGATCTTAAGTTACGTTATCTGCTATTGGTAGCTTTATATCAATTGCAATATAGTAAGGCATCTCCCTATGCAATTGTCGATCATGCCGTTTCTACTAGTCGCCTCTTAAGTGATAAACGAGGCGCGCCTGGATTAGTTAACGCAGTTTTACGTAATTTTATACGTAGAGGCAGTACGCTACGAGAGCAGATCAATAATAATAATGAGGTTGGAAAATATTCTCATCCTCAATGGTGGATCGATAAACTACGTAAACAATACCCTCAACATTATAAATCCATTCTAAATGCGAGTAATCAACGTCCTTCAATGACATTGCGGGTTAATTCACGGAAGATTGAGGTTGAGACTTATCGAAAAATACTTGAAGAGAAAGGTATTAAAGCAGAATTCATATGGGGTAATGCATTGAGGCTAGACCAACCACTGCCAGTAGAGAGGTTGCCCGGTTTTGCAGAAGGGTTGGTGTCAATACAAGATGCAGGCGCTCAGTTGGCTGCACCATTACTAGATGTGCATGATGGATTGTATGTGTTAGATGCATGTGCGGCACCAGGTGGAAAAAGTACCCATTTAATGGAATTAGCCAAAATAACATTGACTGTGCTCGATAATGATGCGCAGCGGCTTACGCGTGTCACAGAAAATTTTGAGCGACTTGGAAATAAGCCTCATCGTTTGGTGTGTGGCAATGCGCTTGACCCTTCGGAATGGTGGGATGGTCAGCTGTTTGACAGGATTCTCGCAGATGTTCCCTGCAGCGCATCGGGCGTAGTCAGTCGTCACCCGGATATTAAGTGGTTGCGACGGGATGCTGATATATCCGCCTTTGCTGATAATCAAGAAAAAATTCTTAATGCACTGTGGCAGACATTGCGACGAGGAGGAAAATTGTTGTACATCACCTGCTCCGTTTTTCATGAGGAAAATAGGCTGTTAGTCAAGAAATTTTTGCAGTCGCATGAAGATGTGCATGTATTGCCACTTTCGCACTCAGACATGGCAAATGGACAGCTGTTACCCAATTCCTTCCATGATGGTTTTTTCTATGCCTTGTTTAGTAAGCTCTGATTTAATAATATGGCTAAAAAAATTGTTATCTTTCGTGGTAACAATGCTGCTGATTCTGTTGCTATTGTCAGCAGTACAGGCGCGTGGCGATGGCGGTATAGAGATAAAGTCGTTTGCTCTCGAAGCATTAGGCGAAGGCTACCAAATGAGTATTGATGCTGACATTACGCTTAATGGTACATTAGAACAAGCCTTGGAAAAAGGTATCACACTTTATTTTGTAACTAAATTTGCAGTCCTCGAAAACCGGTGGTATTGGCTAGATGAGGAGGTGGCACGTAGCAAACGACGCATAGGGTTGAGTTATCATGCCCTTACTCGACAGTATCGTTTAAACGGCCGAATGATGATGCCGGAAAGTTTTGATACCCTGCAAGAAGCACTCCAGGTCTTAGGGAGACAGCATGACATTCCTATTGAAGTGAAACCTTCGCTTAATCGAGATGAAGAATATATTGCGACTTTGCAAGTATGGTTGGATGTTTCCCGTTTAGCGAAACCATTTCAACTAGAGTGGTTTAGCTCTAAAGATTGGAATCTAAGCTCTGAAAAGAAAGAATGGCGTATTAAGTTGCCTGTCACCTCTCAAACCCTGCCCTAATTTATATTCATGAAATACGTTATTATCATTGTTACTGGTCTTAGCGTAGTTATGCTTTTTTTGTTGGCAACAGCAGGGGCTAATACTGAGTTTTTCGAGCGCCTGTACCGCTGGCTAATTGCTTTTAACGTGATTTTTGTTTTGTTTTTGTTGGTGGTTGTAGGATTTTTGTTATGGAGGTTAAGCAGAAGACTAAAAGCACGTGTATTTGGCGCTAGGCTGGCGCTTCGCTTATTGATGGTTTTTTCGTTGATGGCCATTCTTCCGGGTGCGCTAGTGTATGGCGTTTCAGTAAAGTTTCTGGGGAAAAGCATCGAATCTTGGTTTGATGTTAAGGTTGATCAGGCATTGGAGGGAGGTCTTAATTTAGGCCAAACCATGCTTGCAAATTTACTTGTAGAACTCGAAAAAAAAGCCAAGGCTACCGCTTTAACATTATCTGAATCGCAAGTATTGCCTTTATCGGCATTGAATCAGTTATTGGTGCAATCACAGATACAGGAGGCAACATTATTCAATCAAGAGGGCAAGGCGATTGCTTTTTCCAGTATTGAAGATATTGCGCTGTTTCCAGAAATACCGACTGCTGCTGCTATGCGACATATCCGGATGCAGAAGAGCTACAGTGCGGTAGAGTCTATCCCTGACAAAGGGCTGTATTTGCGCGTGCTGGTGCCAGTCAATGTATTAAATTTAGATGACGATATTCGTGTGCTGCAAGTTTTGCAGCAAGTGCCTAGATTACTTGCAGAGAATGCTGAGATTGTTCAGGCAGGATATCGCAATTACCAGGAATTGACATTATCTCGCCAAGGATTGACACGACTGTATGGCATTACATTGACATTGGCATTGTTTTTGGCGCTTTTTTCTGCGCTTGCAGCAGCTTTTCTTATTAGTGAAAAATTAAGCGCTCCCTTGGGCATGCTGGCTGAAGGGACGAGGGCTGTGGCACAAGGAGATTTTAGTAGACGTCATCACGTGCAAACTAATGATGAACTTGGAATACTAACGGAATCTTTTAATCTCATGACTGAGCAGCTTGAAGTTGCGCGTGTTACAGCACAGCGGAACCAACACGAGATTGAAAATGCTCGGGCTTATCTTGAAAGTATACTGGCCAATCTGTCCTCTGGCGTGATGGTTTTCGATGAAAATTTACGTATGAGTACTGTCAATCGTAGTGCTGAGCAAATTCTACAGATTACACTGACCAATCTGGTCGGGTTAACGATTGAAGAGTGTGCGGAGAAGGAATCGAAATTAAGTATGCTGGCAGCAGAAATACGAGGGGGGTTTAATTCCGCAGAAACAGGGGAATGGCAACGTCAAGTTTTACATTTTACTGAGAATAAAGATCAAGTTCTGCTACTTCGAGGGTCACGCTTACCGCAGGTGGCCGGAGGGGGCGTTGTAGTATTTGATGATATTACTAGTTTATTGCAAGTTCAGCGTACTGTTGCTTGGGGCGAAGTTGCCCGTAGACTTGCGCACGAAATCAAGAATCCCTTGACGCCTATTCAACTTTCTGCAGAACGTATGCAACATAAATTGATGGATAAACTGACTGGGCAGGATGCAAAGATTCTACAACGCTCTACTGAAACGATTGTTAATCAGGTTGAGGCGCTTAAGAAAATGGTCAATGAGTTCAGTGAATATGCGCGCGTACCTGAATTAGAGTTATATCAGCTTGATCTTAATCGATTGATACGTGAGGTTCTGGCACTTTATGAGGCCGCAGCCACGCAACCAAATCGAAATCCTCATCCAAAAATTATTTTAGAGTTGACTACTGAGCCTTTGACGATACGCGGAGATCCTGCAAGATTACGACAAGTTATCCATAACTTATTACAAAATGCTCAAGATGCTTTGCTTGATATGGGCGATGCAACGATTACAGTATGCACTGAAATGCTCCCGAATGGGGTTCAGTTCAGCGTATGTGATAATGGAAAGGGATTTGCTGAGCAAATCAAAGCACAGGTATTCGAACCTTATGTGACGACTAAAGTGAAAGGTACCGGACTTGGATTGCCGATTGTTAAAAAAATTATTGATGAACATAATGGTACAATCCAGATAGAGAATGTCCAACCACAAGGAGCCAAGGTGACCATTGTTTTACCAAGATTATTAGCAGATCACACCCTATCAATACCTCAGCAACTAACATAAGTAGTTATTAAATTGGGTACATTTTAACTGCGGAATTCTAAATAAACTTGGCGCGCACAACGAAATGTTGTGATGAAAATTGAAATATTAGAGATGCCCTGGCAGGCAGTTGAAAAACTATCTACGTTGCTGCTGCGGTGTTAAAAGCAGGCTAAAAATGTTCATTTATCAGGCATAAACTCCGATTTTTGCCTGTTTTTTCCTTGTAGTGGTTGCCTCGAACACATTATTCAACAGTCAGCTAAAGTAGGTTTCATGTTGTTGACAAGATGGTATTGCTGCAAAGCGGTGAGTGGTAGTTTAGTTCTGGAGGTAGATTACAATATAATGGCCAACAATACGGTTCTTGTTGTTGATGATGAGGTTGGCATACGCGAGCTCTTGTCTGAGATCTTGAATGACGAAGGCTATCGAGTCATTTTGGCAGAAAATGCAGAGCAAGCTCGCAACTGGCGCAATCAGACTCGCCCTGACTTGGTGCTATTAGATATTTGGATGCCGGATACTGATGGCATAACATTGCTGAAAGATTGGGCGAATAGTGGGTTGCTGACCATGCCAGTTGTGATGATGTCGGGGCATGGCACTATAGACACTGCAGTAGAGGCAACTCGCATTGGAGCAGTAGGCTATCTAGAAAAACCCATTCCACTGCAAAAATTACTTAGCACAGTTGGGCAAGCCTTGCGCGGTGCTCAGAGTAAGTCGATTCAGACTTACTCATTGGTTAGTCTGGGACGGGGAGCATTAATTGCTGAATTAAAAAAGAAGCTTGAGCAAGTTGCTAGTTTGAAAGTGCCTTTACTATTAATGGGCGAGCCAGGTGTTGGAATGGAACACTGCGCTCATTTTTTACATCGTATCAATACCACCTGGGTAGAACCGGAATCATATTCTGTGCTATCGGACAACCCTTTACAGTTACTTGAGCAAGCTAAGGATGGTTTACTTTTTCTGAGAGAAATTGGTGAACTCAATAAATTAGAACAAAAAGGGCTGTTGCTACTTTTGAGTAAGTTAGAAAAATACAATGTACGGCTCGTATGTGCTACAACTCAGTCCTTGGCAGAATTAACTGCCCAAGGTATTTATAACCCTAAGTTATACGAGATTCTAAGCAGACTGTGTATCAATGTGCCCTCGCTGAGAATGCATCGTGAAGATATTCCCGAATTAGCCAATCAAATCCTTTCAAATTGTATTGAATCAGGCGAGGTGTCATTCATTCACTTTAGTACGGCTGCATTAAATACGCTACGTAATTATGATTGGCCCGGTAATCTAGCTCAGTTAACAAGTGTGGTGCGTTCGTTAGCATTAACTTGTACTAGTGATGAGATCTCGGCAGAAGTCGCTCAACAGGCTTTAGCCCCCCCTATACCTGCAGCGATATCAATCATTCCCGATATTCCTTTGAATGTATCATTGCGTGAGGCTCGTGATCTGTTTGAAAAAAATTATTTTGAAAAATTAATTGACCAAGAGGGTGGCAATATGACCCGTGTCGCCGAGCGTGCAGGGCTAGAGCGTACCCATCTGTATCGCAAGATAAAGACATTGGGTATTAAGTTGCGTAATCAGAATAATTAATATAGCTAAAAAAGGCATCGTTGGGTGTATGAGTGAATCAAAGTTGTAGAGCACTTCGTCTTAGGTGATAATAGCGGTTTTTGCCAACTTTTGTCGTCATGTGGCGCAGAAGATGGGTATTCAGTTTTTTGAATTTTTTGGGAGCAGTGTAGATGGGAGCATTTGAGGATTTTAGCGCGCCAGTATTTAAGAATTTGACGAGTGCTATTCGCGCCTTGGCTATGGATGCAGTACAAAAAGCTAATTCCGGCCACCCTGGTATGCCTATGGGGATGGCAGAAATAGCAGAAGTACTTTGGATTCATCATTTGCGTCATAATCCAAATAATCCAAAGTGGGCTGATCGTGATCGCTTTGTTTTATCCAATGGACACGGTTCCATGCTGATCTATGCGCTACTACATTTGACTGGCTATGATGTATCTATTGAAGATATTAAGAATTTTCGTCAACTTCATTCCAAAACACCAGGACACCCAGAATATGGCTATACACCGGGGGTGGAGACAACGACAGGTCCATTGGGACAGGGGATTACTAATGCGGTAGGTATGGCATTGGCAGAAAAAATTCTTGCCAGTGAATTTAATCGCCCTGGTTTTGATATCGTTAATCATTATACTTATGTGTTTCTAGGGGATGGATGCCTGATGGAAGGTATTTCTCATGAGGCTTGTTCTCTGGCAGGCACATTGAAGTTAGGCAAACTCATTTGTTTTTATGATGATAATGGCATTTCAATTGATGGGCATGTGGAAGGTTGGTTTACCGACGATACGCCTAAACGCTTTGAAGCCTATGGCTGGCATGTTGTTCCTAATGTCAATGGTCATAACCCTGATGCGATTGAGGCTGCGATCGAGGCTGCTAAGAACGTCCCAAATAAACCTTCAATGATTTGTTGTAAAACCGTCATTGGTATGGGGTCACCCAATAAAGCTAACACCCATGCCGTCCACGGCGCAGCGCTAGGAGACGAAGAGATTGCTGCTGCGCGCCCCCATATTGGATGGAATTATCTTCCATTCGAAATTCCTCAAGAAGTCTATGATGCATGGGATGCCCGTCCTAAGGGTCAGAAGCTTGAAAGCGAATGGAACCAAAAATTTGCAGAATATGAAAAAAAATATTCAGTAGAAGCAGCTGAATTCAAGCGTCGTATGGCTGGAGAATTACCTGCTAACTGGGCTGAGCACGTTGAAAGCGTTGTTAATCGTGTTAATGCAAAGGAAGAAACCATAGCAACCCGGAAAGCATCACAAAATGCAATTGAGGCGTTAGCACCTATTCTGCCTGAACTAGTAGGGGGATCAGCAGATTTAGCCGGCTCTAATTTGACGCTTTGGTCTGGTTCAAAAGGGGTTGATGCTCAATCTGGTGGAAATTATATTTTTTATGGCGTACGTGAATTTGGCATGAGTGCCATTATGAATGGTTTATCGTTACATGGTGGCATTATTCCTTACGGCGCGACATTCCTGATGTTTTCAGAATATGCTCGCAATGCTTTGCGCATGGCGGCCTTGATGAAAATCCGTAATATCTTTGTATTTACCCATGATTCGATTGGCCTGGGTGAGGATGGCCCAACACATCAACCAATAGAACAAACGGCAACGTTACGTCTAATACCCAATATGGATGTATGGCGGCCTTGTGATACGGTTGAATCAAT
>CAYNXU010000011.1:0-20269 GCA_964401225.1 uncultured Nitrosomonas sp. | reverse complement strand
TTATTCTAGACATGAAAACCTCAAAAGAAAAATAAAAAAATGTATTACCCTACATTAAACACCCTCGGGTATTATACTCGCTATGCTTGATTCGTCATTGTGATACGGACAGGTTTATAGCTCGATGCTGTTCATTCATGCAGGGGATGCAATAATCCTGGCGCTGTTTTTTTAGGATAATTTTCCTATTTTATGTTGTCTATGCTTTAACCTGAATAGTTCATGAATTAACACGCGCCCTGACGTGTCTTTTGATTAGTAAGAGAGATTTTGCCCGGCCGGGTGTATGAATCACTACCCGTCTTCTAAAAACTTCCTTATTAATCAAAACCCTGCATGATCATCGCGTGAATTTATGAAATATTAAGGTGAATAGGATTAAGGGCATCTCTAAAAATCCAAATTTCGTCACAACACTTTGTTACTCGCAAAAAATGTTTCCTTACATATCAATCATATGCTGCGTCAACATTTTTTGCTCGTGCCTCGTTTTGTATAAAACTTTGAATTTTTAGAGACGCCCTTAAATCTTATTAATTTTAACAGCCTAATTTATCTATCGATGCAATTAAACGAACAAATTAATCAGAACCTGGAAGGCGTGCATGTTTTACGTCTGCATGATTCCCTCTTGATGCGCTGGCTTTACTTTGGTGTCGGCATTACAGCATTGATGATGGGCATATTGGGTATTTTCCTGCCTATCCTTCCCACGACACCGTTCATCTTGCTGGCGGCAGCGTGCTTTGCGCGCAGCTCGGAGCGTTTTCACGTTTTTTTACTCAGCAATCGTATTGCGGGCCCGATTATTTACGAATGGTGCGCGCATCGCAGCATCCCCCGTCGGGTGAAACGCTGGGTATATTTGATGATGGCTTTGTCATTTGGTAGTTCCATCCTAATCGTGTCATCATATTGGCTTAAGCTCATGTTGATTTCACTGGCAATCGTGCTGACAGTGTTTATTTGGCGTGTGCCAGTCAGGGATACTGCTCCCTCCAAAACACATTGATTTGCTGATCCTAAAACGAATGAAGTAATAAAACGAATGAAGTAATATTTCTTGCTTCATGACATAACAATAAGTAATGCTTTCATGAATTTGCTATTCGTTGTTCTCATGCCATTCATTGGCGCGCCTTTTGCCGCAGGGATTTCCAAGCTTGGACGATTGCATTCTGCCTGGATGGCGGGTGCCGTTGCGCTGTTTGCAATCCTGTTGCTGATTCCCGGGCTGATGGAGGTATTTGCGGGGCAGGTGCTTATCCAGCGATTAAGCTGGATGCCGATGGTTGGTCTCGATCTGGTTTTTCGATTGGATGGTTTGGGCCTTTTATTTGCATTGCTGATATTGGGAATCGGCTTGCTGATCATCCTTTATGCACGCTACTACCTGTCCACCCAGGATGACATGGGGCGTTTTTATGCTTATCTGCTGCTGTTCATGGGTTCCATGCTGGGGATCGTGCTCTCGGAAAATATCATTCAGCTCCTGATTTTCTGGGAATTGACCAGCCTTTCTTCCTTTTTGCTGATTAGTTATTGGCAGCATCGCCATGAATCGCGCAGTGGTGCGCGCATGGCGCTGACGATCACCGGTGCGGGTGGCTTGGCATTGCTCGGGGGGTGTTTGTTGTTGGGTGAAATCACGGGCAGTTATGAGTTGTCTGTGATTCTGGCATCAGGCGATAGTATTCGTGCGCATCCACTTTATCTACCGATGCTGATATTGGTTTTGTTGGGTGCGTTTACCAAATCAGCTCAATTTCCCTTTCATTTCTGGTTGCCCAATGCGATGGCCGCACCAACGCCAGTATCGGCCTATTTGCATTCAGCAACCATGGTCAAGGCGGGTGTGTTTTTGCTGGCGCGACTGTTTCCGGCGCTGTCCGGGACTGCGGAATGGTTCTGGCTAGTGAGCGCAACAGGGCTTGCCACGTTACTTGTGGGTGCTTACATTGCCTTGTGGAAGCATGATCTCAAAGGATTGCTGGCTTATTCAACGATCAGTCATTTGGGTTTGATTACTTTGTTGTTTGGCATTGGCACACCGATGGCTGCAGTGGCTGGTGTGTTTCATATCATCAATCATGCGATCTTCAAGGCATCCCTGTTCATGGCGGCGGGTATCATCGATCACGAAGCAGGCACACGGGATATGCGGCGACTGAGAGGCTTATGGGCTTATATGCCACATACTGCCTTGTTGGCGATCGTTGCGGCTGCTGCCATGGCAGGCGTGCCGCTATTGAATGGTTTCTTGTCCAAGGAAATGTTTTTTACGGAAACCTTGCATGATATTGGTCAGCCCTGGGGGTGGTTGATGCCGGCAGGAGCCGTCTTGGCAGGTATCTTTGCTGTGGCGTATTCGTTGCGCTTCATTCATAACGTGTTTTTTGATGGTCCACCAGCGGATCTGCCTAAAACGCCCCATGAGCCCCCGCGCTGGATGAAAATCCCGGTAGAAATACTGGTGGCGCTATGCTTAATCGTAGGTATGTTGCCTGCATTGACGGTTGCGCCGATTCTTTCGATTGCCGTGGCAGGCATGCTGCAAACGTCCCCGCCTGAATATGATCTGGCGATTTGGCATGGATTCAATCCTGCGCTGTGGATGAGCGTCATTGCGCTGCTAGGAGGCGTGTTGGTTTATTTTGGATTCAGTGCTTTTTTGTCACTACGGTCACATGCGCGCGAGTGGTCTGGGATGAAAGGTGTTTTTCAGTACCTGCTGGAAAGTTTGTTTTCTGTCTCCCGATGGTTTACGCACTGGCTGCATATCGATTCTTTGCAAAGAATGGTGTGTTTGCTGATTCTGTTCGCTGTTTCCCTGGGGGGGGTAACTTTCCTCAGGGGGGAAACTGCACTGACCGGCGGACGCGAGCAACTACCCATCGATGGCGTGAGCCTGGTCATTGCCCTGATCATGGTGGCTGCGACGATAGGTACAGTCTTGCTTCATAAGCAACGTCTCATTTCCTTGATCATGATCGGTACCGTTGGATTAGGTGTGGCGTTGATTTTTGCTAAATTTTCAGCTCCCGATCTCGCGCTGACGCAGCTCTCAGTGGAAGTTGTCACCATTGTGCTGATGTTGCTGGCGCTGTATTTTTTACCTCAGTACACGCCAGCCGAGTCAAAACCACTCCGGCGAGCACGTGATTTGCTGTTGGCAGTACTAGCGGGAGGGGGCATCGCTTCGTTAGTCTGGGCGGTATTGACGCGTCCTTATGAAACCATTGCCGATTATTTTCTGACCCATAGCTTACCTGGCGGCGGAGGGCAAAATGTAGTAAATGTAATCCTGGTGGATTTTCGCGGCTACGATACTCTGGGCGAGATTACCGTCATGGCCTTGGCTGCATTGGGCATTTATGCCATGCTCGAGAATCTGCAGTTAAGAGGTCCTAATCACGATAGCTTACAGCGTCCCTGGGATGAAGATAAGCATCCGCTGATCATGGCATCATTGACCCGGGTATTGTTGCCGCTGTCGCTATTGGTGGCTGTTTTCATTCTGTTACGCGGGCATAATCTACCCGGCGGCGGGTTTATCGCAGGACTGATTACGGCGGTCGCGTTTATCACTCAATATTTAGCGAATGGCACTACCTGGACGCAAGAAAGACTTGCCATCAATATGCATACGGTAGTTGCTATCGGCTTATTGTTTGCGGCGGTTACGGGCCTCGCGAGCTGGTTATTTGGCTATCCGTTCTTAACCTCTGCATTCGGTCATCTGGAGTGGCCGCTTGTGGGGGAATTTGAGCTGGCTTCTGCGATGGCATTCGATCTGGGCGTTTATTTGGTGGTAGTGGGAGCGACAATGCTCATTATCGTTAACCTCGGTATGGTGCACAGCGTAAGTCATTTTATAAAAACTCGTCATAAAACACGCTAATGGAAGCACTGATTTCTCTGATTATCGGCGTACTCACCGCATGCGGCGTTTACTTGTCGCTGCGTGGGCGCACTTTTCCTGTTGTGCTGGGGCTTACCTTATTGTCTTATGCCGCCAACCTGTTCTTACTCGCTATGGGAAGGCTGGTGGTCGGTGCGCCCCCGATTATTGTTGATGGGATGACCGGCTATACTGATCCCCTACCCCAAGCACTGGTATTGACGGCGATCGTGATTAGTTTCGCCATGACCGCATTCGTGATCGTGCTCGCGCTTAAGACCTACAAGGAATTGGGTAACGATCATGTGGATGGAATCCACAAACCATGATGGCGCACCTTATCATCACCCCTGTGCTGCTGCCGCTGCTGGCGGGTGTTTTGCTGTTACTGTTAAACAAACGTAGTATTGGACTTGAGCGCGGGTTGAGTATTTTTTCAATCCTCATTCAAATTTTTCTGGCTTTCAAGATTCTATCCGTGGTCAGCAATGGCGATATTCCAGTTTATGTGCTGGGTAACTGGCCGGCACCTTTTGGTATCGTGTTAGTAGCCGATCGTCTGGCTGCCTGGATGCTGGTCATTACTGCGCTACTTTCCTTGTTTGCGTTGCTTTACGCGATTCCTGCCACTGACCAGGGGGGCAGGCATTTTCATGTGCTTTTCCAATTGCAATTATTTGGTCTGAATGGCGCATTCTTGACAGGTGATTTATTCAATCTTTTTGTATTTTTCGAGATTTTGCTGATTGCTTCTTACAGTTTGCTTCTGCATGGTGGCGGGCGCTTGCGCACCAAAGCAGGCTTGCATTTTGTCGTGATCAACTTGGTGGGCTCCACGCTGTTTTTATTTGCGGTAGGCATCCTGTATGGCATGCTGGGCACGCTCAATATGGCGGATTTGGCTGTCAAGTTGACCAGAATATCGCCTGAAGATATGACGTTAGTGCGCATTGCGGGATTATTGCTCTTTGGTGTGTTTGCTCTCAAGGCAGCGCTGGTGCCACTGCATTTATGGCTGCCTTCAGCGTATGCTCATACCTCAGCACCTATCGCGGCGTTGTTTGCTATCATGACCAAAGTCGGTGCTTATAGTATTTTGCGTATTTATACCCTTATTTTTGGCGCTGAAGCAGGTCTGGGCGCCAACCTGATCGAGGGATGGTTGCTGCCGCTGGCGCTGATCACCTTGCTGGTAGGGATGCTGGGTGTGGTCGCCAGTGTGCATTTACGTCAACAAGTCGCTTATTTGGTGGTTGCCTCCGTCGGCACATTACTGACCGCATTTAGCTTGAATACGCAAGCAGGCATTGCTGCCGGTCTTTTTTATCTCCCGCATTCTACTTTTGCAACGGCTGCATTCTTTCTGTTGGCGAATACGATTGCTATCCGGCGGGCCGAGTGGGACGATCGATTGGAGTCGGGGCCGGTTATCCCTCACGCGCGGTTGATCGGCGCACTCTTTTTTGTGACGGCTGTATTACTCGCCGGCCTGCCCCCGCTATCCGGTTTCATAGGAAAATTCTTGATTCTGCATGCTTCACTAGCGCATGAGGCACTTCCTTGGGTCATGAGTATCATACTCGCCACAAGCTTACTGGGTTTGATCGCGCTTGCGCGCAGTGGTAGTCTGCTTTTTTATCGGGCACAATCCTCGAAAGATCAGGCGGCAGCCGTGATTCATGTAACGCCTGTCTATATAGAGTTGTTGCCGATTATCGGCCTGCTTAGCTTGTGCGTGATTTTGGTGGTCTGTGGCGGGATGATTACGCCGTTTCTTCACCTTACTGCGGAACAGCTCTTGCAGCCATCTCAGTATATTCAGGCTGTACTTGACACCGGAGGATTGCATTGATGCGACGTTTCTTGCCTCATCCTATGCTCACCTTGATCCTGGCGGGTATTTGGCTGCTGCTTGTGAATAGCATCCATCCCGGGCAGATTGTGCTGGGATTGCTGCTTGGCTGGATAATTCCCTTGCTCACAACTCAATTCTGGCCGGAGGAGGTGCGTATCCATAAACCGATCCGCCTGCTTCGTTTTCTGGGCATCATATTAATCGATATTGTACTCGCTAACTTTACGGTCGCCAGGTTGATTCTGGGGCGCCCTGACAACCTGCAGCCCGCTTTTGTAGCCATTCCGTTGGATCTGAAATCTGATTTGGCGATTAGCTTTTTAGCGAATGTTATTTCGCTGACGCCGGGTACAGTGTCAGCACGACTTTCTGGCGATTGCAGTCATTTGCTTGTGCATGCGCTGAATGTAACCGATACGGAAGCGCTTACTGCTACGATCAAGTCACGTTATGAAAAACCGCTGAAGGAGGTTTTTGAAGAATGTTGAGCTACGCAATATTTATCGCCTTGATATTAGTTACGGCAGCTGTCGCATTAAGTTTTTGGCGCTTGCTGCGTGGGCCAAGCATTCCCGATCGTATCCTTGCGCTTGATACGCTCTATATCAATACGATAGCTTTGTTGGTATTGCTTGGCATTCATCTATCCAGCGCACTTTACTTTGAGGTCGCCTTGGTCATTGCCGTTATGGGCTTTGTTGGCACGGTGGCTGCATGCAAATATTTGTTACGTGGCGATATCATAGAATAATGATGCTTGAAATTTTCATTTCCTTACTGATTCTGACCGGTGCGACCTTCACGTTTATCGGGTCGCTGGGGCTTGCGCGGCTCAAGGATTTTTATACTCGAATTCATGGACCGACCAAAGCAACCACGCTAGGTGTAGGCAGCCTGCTGGTCGCCTCAACATTATATTTTAGCTTTCATGAAGATAGCATTAGCTTGCATGAGGTGCTGGTGACACTGTTTCTGTTCATTACCGCACCGGTAAGCGCGCATATGCTAACGAAGGCAGCCCTGCATCTTGGATTGCAGTCGCTAGCAAAATTACCCGGGCAGCAGACTGACGCTGCACGGAGCGAGCAGCAGCGTAATGATGATTGATGCGCTTAATGGCGCTTTTTAGCGCATAATTGTTGGCGGGTTAACGTTTGAATTGTGTGGTTTGCTTGCGAGCGATTTTGGTTAGTCAGTATGATAAACTGTGCGCTGAAGTATTCAATTATGAAATTAACTGGAGTATAGAAGAATGAAAAAAATACCTTTATTGTTGGTGGGTTGCGCGCTGATCGTGTTGAGTGGTTGTTCAAGAGATAAATACATGCCGGTAGCAGGCGCGACACCTGAGACAATATTTAAGGAAGCTTGTGTGAAATGTCATTCTCCTGTGAATGGCAAGGTTATGGCGCTTAGCCCGCAAATGGCAAATGTTGATGCTATCATTGAAAGAATAAAATATGGAAAAGGAATATCTATGCCAGCATTTCCTAATCTGATGGGTGATACAGTCGTGGATCTGGCGCAATATGTTCTGGATAATAGTGAAGCCAAATAAATTAAGGTAGCGATAATTTCTTATATACGGCAGAGCTGTTCTGCTAGCTGTTATGAGTTATCCCCCATGCCGCATAAGAATTTTTGAATAGTTGGCTTATGCGGCTATTTTTTTGTTAAATTGATTCAAACAATAGGCTTGCTCAATTCACTTTCGCCATGAAATCTAATTTGTCCACGTTATCCAAACATTACGTTGTATCGCGATCGACGTCGAAATGTGCGACTTGTAGTTTGCGTGAGTTGTGCTTGCCGGTAGGTCTTGATGAGCGTGAAACGGCGATTCTTGGTGATTTGATTGAGCATAAATACAGAATTCAGCGTGGAGAGCATTTACTTCATGCCGGACTGGGTTTTAAATCGCTTTATGCTGTGCGTAATGGTTTTTTTAAGTCTTATGTGCTTGATGCAGATGGTCGTCAGCAAGTAACCGGTTTCTATATGACTGGAGAATTGCTGGGGTTAGATGCCATTAGCTCGGAAATTCATACCTGTGATACGGTAGCCTTAGAAGATAGCGAAGTTTGTGAAGTCCCTTTCGAAAAACTCGAAGAGATTAGTCTCGGCATTCCGCTGCTGATGCGCCATTTCCATAAAATCATGAGCCGGGAAATCGTTCAAGATCACAGTATCATGATGTTATTGGGCAATAGGAAAGCTGAAGAACGATTAGCTGCTTTTCTGCTCAATTTGTCAGGGCGCTTCGCTAAGCGTGGCTACTCACCGACAAATTTTATTCTGAGAATGACACGTGAAGAGATCGGTAGCTATCTTGGGCTTAAGCTTGAAACGGTTAGCCGTTCATTGTCGAAGTTACAAGAAGAAGGCATGATCACTGTCAATAATAAGCATGTCAGATTAAACGATATCAGTCGATTGAATGACAAAATTTGTGGTGCCTCAAATTAGCGGTTGCTTTATAAAAATTTTTTCAGCCGTATTGCCTTTTCTTGAGAGAGGGCTGGAGCATGCTATAATCACCGGCGCAATCAGGCTTCACAAATTATAAAGTAACAGATAACGTGAAACTTGGTTGCCTTCAATTGAGTTAAAAATACACACACTTGCCATTATAGGGTGCTTTGTAAGCGAAATAGGTAGCGGCGAGTGGCGGTTCAACCCTAAAGGAAAATATATGTCAGTAAATATGCGTCAAATGTTAGAGGCGGGTGTGCATTTTGGGCATCAGACCCGCTTTTGGAATCCCAAGATGGCACCGTACATCTTTGGACAACGGAATAAAATTCACATTATCAATCTTGAAAAAACGATGGTAATGTTTGATGAGGCAATGAAGTATCTGCGCAGACTTTCAGCAAACAATGGCACCATTTTATTTGTTGGGACAAAGCGACAAGCACGTGACATTGTACGCGAAGAGGCTGCTCGCTGCGGTTCCCCCTACGTGAATCAGCGATGGCTGGGCGGAATGCTTACCAATTTCAAAACAATCAAACAGTCGATCAAGCGCCTGCAGGAAATGGAAGCCATGGTGCAGGATGGTTTTCTCGAAAAGCTAGTCAAAAAAGAGGCGCTCAATTTTCAGCGCGAACTGGACAAGCTCAATAGCAGTCTCGGTGGCATCAAGGAGATGAAAGGACTGCCGGATGCCATGTTTGTAATCGATGTGGGTTATCAGAAAGGCACGATCACTGAGGCGAATAAACTCGGCATACCTGTTGTGGGCGTGGTTGATACCAATCATAGTCCTGTTGGCATGGAATATGTTATTCCAGGTAATGATGATTCAGGTCAGGCAATCCGTCTTTATGCACGCGCAGCGGCAGATGCTATTTTGGAAGGACGCAATCAATCTATCCAGGAAATCATAGAAATGAGTAATGCTGCTGCTGTCGAGAGTTAACGCGGCGCAGGACGCACGCTACTAGGACAAAGTGAGTAAGCATTGCTCTTATACTGGCTTATTTGATCTTTAATTCTCTTCGGGTACATTCCTCGTCCTTGATACGCTAGAAGCTGCAAGGACGCGGATTGTCTCGAGGAGGAAATCGGCGTGATACTCGCTGTTTACGGCGGGAATGGTTGTTTTATGTCTTCACAATTATATTTAATAATTTAGTTTTCAGTGCTTGGAGTAAATATGGCGGAAATTACCGCAAGTATGGTAAAAGAATTGCGCGAACTAACGGGGCTGGGGATGATGGAGTGCAAAAAGGCCCTGGTTGAAACAAATGGCGATATGAAAGCAGCGGAAGATCTCCTGCGAATCAGGAGTGGCGCTAAAGCAAGTAAGGCCGCTGGGCGTATTGCTGCAGAAGGTGTTATTGGCGCTTTCATATCAACGGACAAAAAAAGTGGCGCTCTGGTGGAAATCAATTGCGAGACTGATTTTGTTGCTAAGAATGATGATTTTGTCAATTTCTCAAAAAGTTTGGCGCAGCTAATCGCGACAGAAAAAATTACAGAAGTTGATGCGCTGGCAGACAGAGTGCTACCGAATGGCGAAACAGTGGAAGCATTCCGCCAGGCCTTGGTAATGAAGCTGGGAGAAAACATCAGTTTAAGGCGATGCGTCTGCTACACGACTCAGGGTCATCTTGCGATGTACCTACATGGATTAAAAATCGGTGTCATGATCGATTACACGGGGGGGGATGAAACGCTCGGTAAAGATTTGGCGATGCATATTGCAGCCAGTAAACCTCTGTGTGTTTCTGGTGATCAGATACCGGCGGATGTGCTGGAACACGAGCGCCAGATTTTTACAGCACAAGCTGCAGAAAGCGGGAAGCCAGCCAATATTATCGAGAAAATGGTTGAAGGCCGGATAACCAAGTACCTGGCTGAGGTAACACTGTTAGGTCAGCCTTTTGTCAAGGATCCTGAGCAAACAGTTGAAAAATTGCTGGCTACCAAATCTGCTACGGTAAATGGCTTCACACTCTTTGTGGTTGGCGAGGGAATAGAGAAAAGAACTGACGATTTTGCGGCTGAAGTCATGGCCCAAGTCAGTCAGGTCAAAGAGAATAAAGCTCCGTAATTATCCATTGCTTCTTATATGTCATCCGTTTATAAACGCATTCTGCTAAAACTTTCCGGTGAAGCCCTTATGGGGGATGACAAATACGGTATTAATCGTGAGGTAGTGGAGCGCATCGTGGTTGAAGTTGCAGGAGTAACCCAGTTGGGTGTGGAAGTGGCCATCGTGGTCGGTGGCGGAAATATTTTCCGCGGCATGAAATCTGCTGGTGATGGAATGGATCGAGTGACTGCGGATTACATGGGGATGCTGGCTACCATAATGAATGCTTTGGCGTTACAAGATGCGATGAGGCGGAAGGGTTTAATTTCGCGCGTGCAATCCGCATTGCGAATTGATCAGGTGGTCGAGCCTTATATACGCAACAAAGCGATACGGTATCTTGAAGAAGGAAAAGTAGTAATTTTTGCAGCGGGGACGGGTAATCCCTTTTTTACTACCGATACAGCTGCTGCGTTGCGTGGAATGGAAATCAATGCCGATATTGTTCTGAAAGCGACCAAAGTGGATGGTATTTATTCCAGTGATCCCATAATAAACCCCACCGCAACGCGCTATCAAAACTTGTCCTTTGATGAGGCGATTACTAAAAATCTGCAAGTCATGGATGCCACTGCCCTGACACTATGTCGTGACCAGAGGTTGCCGATCAATGTTTTCAGTATCTTTAAATCTGGTGCGCTTAAGCGGGTGCTCATGGGGGAGAATGAAGGAACTTCAGTGAGTAATTGATGATTCAAAAAGAGTGATGAGTATGATCAATGATATAAAAAAAGCTGCCGAGCAAAAAATGCAAAAAAGTGTGGAAGCACTTAAGACCGATTTTGGCAAGATCCGGAGTGGACGTCCTCATACGGGCTTGCTGGATCATATTATGGTCGATTACTATGGAACACCAACGTCTATCAATCAGGTGGCCAATATTACTTTGCCTGATGCGCGCACTATAGGCGTCGTACCCTGGGAAAAAAAAATGCTGAGTGCCATTGAAAAGGCCATTCGTGACTCTGATTTGGGTCTGAATCCGATGACGGTGGGGGAAACGGTGCGTGTGCCGATGCCACCGTTGACTGAAGAGCGGCGTCGGGAGCTTGCTAAGATTGTGAAGAATGAAGCAGAATCTGCACGTGTTGCTATGCGCAATGTACGAAGAGATGCTAATGCCCAAATGAAAGAATTACTCAAAGACAAGCAGATATCTGAAGATGATGATCGGCGAGGCCAGGAAGAGATTCAAAAGCTTACGGACCGCTATATCGCTGAAGTCGATAAACTATTACAAGCTAAAGAAGCTGAATTGATGGCTGTGTAAGGATATGCCGCAGAGCAAAAGCTCGTCTCATCACATTTCAGAAAAAAAACTGATACCCAAGCATATTGCCATCATTATGGATGGTAATGGTCGGTGGGCAAAAAAACGTTTTTTGCCCCGTGTTGCTGGACATAGACAGGGTGTAGAAGCTGTCAGAGGAGTCATTAAAGCTTGCATTGAACAAGGCGTAAACTATCTAACGCTTTTCGCTTTTAGCAGTGAGAATTGGCGCAGACCAGAAGAAGAAGTCTCATTTTTGATGCAGCTTTTCGTTAGTGCACTTGAACAGGAAGTCGCTAAACTCAACGAGAATGGGATTTGCTTTAAGGTCATTGGCGATCTGTCTAAATTCGATGCTAAAATCGTTGAGTTTATTCGTCAGGGAGAGGCGCTGACTGCCAATAATACACGTTTGGTTTTTACAGTGGCCGCCAATTATGGTGGGCGTTGGGATATTTTGCAGGCAGTTCGAAGCATGGTGGCTTTTTCCTCTCAAGTGTCGGGAGATTTCAAGGAGGCGGACCTTTCCAAATATTTTGCCATGAGTTATGCGCCAGATCCGGATCTGTTTATTCGGACGGGTGGAGAATGTCGTATCAGCAATTTTCTGCTGTGGCAATTGGCTTATTCTGAATTATATTTTACAGATACACTCTGGCCGGATTTTGATGAGCACGCGTTAGATTTGGCGATAAAGTCATATCAACAGCGTGAACGCCGGTTTGGTCGCATCAGTGAACAGCTTAAAAATAGCTCTGTAGAAGAAGGAATGACTGAAATTGCTGTTAAGAAAAAGAACTAGCATGTCTACTTCTCAATTCAACGAGACGTGGCCCGCTCATGCTTAAAACCCGAATCGTTACCGCGATCGTTCTGATCGTCTTTTTTTTGTCAGCGTTATTTTATTTGCCTGCGGTATTCTGGGCGATATTACTTCTCGGGCTGGCAGTGATAGCTGCACGTGAATGGTGCAGACTGGCAAGCTTCACAACCCATCAAACCGTGCTCTATTTGATCTTGACGACCTTACTCGGTGGAGAATTGCTGTTTTTGCTGAGTGAGGCCGTCGCAATTGATCCGGGTAGTTCCAGTATGCTATGGATCTATATGGTTTCCTGCTTATTCTGGGTAATTGTTGTGCCGGTTTTATTGCGTCTAACACGCCCAGTGAAGCGGGTAAGTTTGTTAATGTTCATGGGGTGGCTGGTTCTGTTACCAACTTGTCTGGCGTTATATCAATTGCGGGCCATTGATCCCTGGCTATTGCTTGGTTTCATGGGCGTGGTCTGGGTGTCAGACAGCGCCGCCTACTTTACCGGGCGCGCATTTGGCAGGCATAAACTCGCTCCTGGAATCAGTCCTGGTAAGACCTGGGAAGGAGTTGCTGGCGCCTTGGGGGCAGTTTTCTGTTATGCGCTCATATGGGGGCTATTAATTGAAAAAGAACATGAAATTTTGATAATTGGATTGATTGCATTGTCGCTTGTACTTGCCGTATTGGGGATCATTGGTGATCTCTTTGAGTCTCTGATGAAACGACAGGCAGGCGTTAAGGATAGCGGCAATATTTTGCCTGGCCATGGTGGTATACTCGATCGTATTGATGCGCTTACCTCGACTTTGCCGGTCGCGATACTGGTCTTTCTCATTTTTTACTCATCAGAACTATGACTGTCATTCGTCACCTGACCATACTTGGATCTACTGGAAGTATTGGTGAAAATACATTAGATGTCGTCGCGCGTCATTCCGATCGATTTCAGATCGTTGCATTGACGGCAAATGAAAACGTTGACAAAATTTTTGCTCAATGCCAGCGTTTTTGCCCTCGTTTTGCAGTTATGCTAGATGCAGTCAGTGCTGAACGATTGGATGAAAAAATAAGAATAGCAGGCATCGATACGCAGGTATTGGCGGGTATCGAATCGTTGGAGAAAGTAGCCTCTTTACCTGAAGTAGATGCGGTGATGGCGGCAATTGTCGGTGCTGCCGGTATCCGTCCGACGATAGCAGCTGCACGTGCTGGCAAGACCGTTTTGTTGGCAAATAAAGAAACGCTCGTGATGGCGGGGCGTGTCTTTATGGATATTGTTAAACAATATGGCGCTACTTTACTACCTATCGATAGCGAGCATAATGCCATTTATCAATCATTGCCCAACCATTTTAATAAAGATCTGGCATCCGTGGGTGTTCGCCGTATTTTGTTAACAGCATCTGGCGGGCCTTTCCGCAAGCTGGCCTTGCCCGATTTGGAGCATGTTACGCCGGCGCAAGCCTGCGCCCATCCTAATTGGATCATGGGGAGAAAGATCTCTGTTGACTCCGCAACCATGATGAATAAAGGCCTGGAAGTGATCGAAGCACATTGGTTATTTGATGCTGCGCCAGACAACATTCAGGTTGTTGTCCATCCGCAGAGTGTCATTCATTCCATGGTTGAGTATATCGATGGTTCCGTGCTGGCCCAGCTGGGTAATCCTGATATGCGTACCCCGATTGCGCATGCACTGAGTTATCCGGATAGAATAGAAAGCGGTGTGAAGTCGCTGGATATATTCGAAATCGCGCAGTTGAATTTTGAAGCGCCGGATTTTGTGCGTTTTCCATGCTTAGGGCTGGCGTATGATGCGTTGTCCGCGGGAGGGAATATGCCGGCAATACTCAATGCTGCCAATGAAATAGCGGTCGATTCTTTTCTTGCAGGTAAAATGGCATTTACCGCGATTCCCACCATGATCGAGGAGGTGATGCAACGTGCCAGTTGGCAAGAGGTGAGTTCCTTGGAGGATGTGCTTGCTGCTGATTCCATGGCGCGCGAGATGGCGCGTGAATGGTTGACGTGCCAAATCTAGATTAACGTGGTCTTTATGTCATGAAATAAAAACCATGGTGAAGAAAGTGTGCGTGCATTATTTTGTTTTAGACACTATACAACTTATTATTGACATCCTATTTGATTGATATGTCACTACTTTTTACGGTTTTCTCCTTTATCCTTGCATTAGGGATATTGATTACCTTCCATGAATTTGGACACTATTTGGTAGCCCGCTGGTGTGGCGTAAAGGTGCTACGTTTTTCGATCGGTTTTGGGAGGCCCTTGTTTATCAAGCGTCTAGGCAAAGATGAAACTGAATGGGTTGTTGCTGCGCTTCCTCTCGGTGGCTATGTCAAGATGGCGGATGAGCGTGAAGGTGAAGTTTTGCCACAGGATTTGGCGCGCGCGTTTAATCGTCAACCGGTATCAAAACGTTTTGCGATCGTTGCTGCTGGACCGATCGCTAATTTCCTGCTGGCGATCTTGCTCTACTGGCTGCTTTTCATATCGGGGGTTAGCGGTATTAAGCCCATGCTGGGCCCGGTAACACCATCGACACCTGCGGCTTTCTCAGCGTTTGAGGAAGGTGAAATCATTGTCAAGATTGGAGATGAGCCTGTTGCAACCTGGCAGGATGCGCGCTGGGCTTTGTTATCGCATGCTGTAGATCGTGATGCCGAAGTCACCGTGGAAACTGTCAATGACCGTGGTGAGATGTTTTGGCGGAAATTGGATCTGAGTGGTTTGGATGCCGACGATTTGGATGCAAGCTTTCTGGCAAAGATCGGTTTGAACATTTATCAACCAGCTATTGCGCCGATCATAGGGCAAGTGATGGCAGAAAGTGCTGGTTTACGTGCCGGCTTATTGGCCGGTGATGAGATTCTTGCAGTAAACAATCAAGATATCATGTATTGGGAAGATCTCGTTAAAGAAATCCGTGCTAACCCGAGGCAACTTATTATGCTAGAGATTTTGCGTGATGGTAAGGTAGTGGATATTGCCATTACGCCCGATAGCGCCATGGAAGGTAAAACAGAAATTGGCAGAATTGGGGTCGCGCCACAGGTCAATCATGAAGCGTTGGATAAACTGCTTGTTAACGTGAATTATCCTGCTGGCGCAGCCCTGTTGAAGGCTTTCGATAAAACCTGGGAAATGACTGTCTTTACCTTACGCATGCTAGGAAAAATGGTGATGGGTGAGGTTTCGCTGAAGAATGTGAGTGGCCCTATCACCATCGCTGACTATGCGGGTCAATCCGCGCAAATGGGAATAGTTGCTTATCTTGGTTTTCTTGCACTGATCAGCATCAGTCTTGCCGTACTGAATCTATTGCCTATCCCTGTGTTGGATGGTGGGCATCTGATGTATTATGTGATTGAAATTGTCAAAGGTTCTCCATTGTCTGAGAAATCCATGATTATTGGTCAACAGATTGGTATGGCGATGTTGTTCACGCTCATGGTTTTTGCAATATACAATGACATTCATCGGCTTATTTCTGGTTAGGCATGAAATTCAAGCTTCTCGTCATTCTTTTTGCTTTATTCTATGCGTTCGCCTGTGACGCATATGAACCATTCGTTGTAAAGGATATTCGAGTAGACGGAATACAACGCACTGAAGCAGGAACAGTGTTTAGCTATCTACCTATAAAAGTAGGGGATATTTTAGATGAAGCCAAAGCCACTGCTGCAATCAAAGCGCTTTATGCGACTGGTTTTTTTCAGGATGTTAAGTTAAAAGCGCAGAATGGATTACTCATTGTACAAGTGCAAGAGCGTCCCGCAATTGCCCAGATTAATATCAGTGGTTCTAAGGAATTTGAGAAAGATAAATTAAAGGAAGGCTTAAAACAGGCGGGGCTGTCTGAATCGCGTATTTTTAGCCGTTCCTTGTTGGAGAAAGCAGAACAGGAGCTAAAGCGGCAATATATCAGCCGTGGTAAGTACGCGGTTAAGATCACCACCACAACCACGCCGCTGGAGCGTAATCGTATAGGCATTAATTTCGATATTGAAGAAGGTAAAACAACGCGTATTCGTCAGATCAATATCGTTGGCAATGAATCATTCCCTGATAAGGATCTCATTGGCTTGTTTGTATTGACAACACCAGGACTAATTACCTGGTTCACTAAAGACGATCAATATTCAAAACAAAAGTTATCTGCTGATCTCGAAACATTACGATCTTATTATCTCGATCGAGGCTATCTGGAGTTCAATATCGATTCTACTCAGGTATCCATTACGCCTGATATGAAAGATATTTATATTACTATCAATATCACTGAAGGCCCTCAATATACCGTTTCAGATATTAAGTTGGCAGGAAATTTCCTGGTTCCTGAAGAAGAGCTGCGTAAGCTCATCAAACTTGAACCGGGTGGCATATTCAATCGAGAAAAATTAACTGAGTCCATTAAGCTCATCACTGATCGATTGGGAGATGAGGGTTACGCATTTGCTAATGTCAATGCCTCTCCCGAGTTGGATAAAGAGACTAGGGAAACTGCATTTACTTTTTATGTCGACCCAGGCCGACGGGTCTATGTGAGGCGCATCAATATCAGCGGAAACGATCGCACACGCGATGAAGTCATTCGCCGGGAATTCCGTCAAATGGAGGGTGCTTGGCATTCAACCAGTCAAATTCACCGCTCCAAGCAGCGTGTTGACCGTACAGATTTTTTCTCGAGTGTAACTGTGGAAACCCCGCCAGTAGCCGATGCGCCTGATCAGGTAGATATCAATATCCATGTCACCGAGAAACCGACAGGTGCCATCATGTTTGGTGCGGGTTACTCAGATTTGGAAGGGATTATTCTGAATGGCTCGGTTTCCCAGAATAACATTTTTGGCACAGGGAATTTTCTGAGTATTTCAGTCAACACAGGAAGTGTTAACAAGATATTTTCAGCATCGTTCAATAATCCTTACTATACCATCAACGGAATTAGCCTGGGTGTTGATGTCTACAAGCGTGATATTAATACCAAGTCTTTGCCCGGTGTGGGAATTTTTAATACAGATACGGCTGGTGCGGCGTTGCGCTTTGGTATTCCGATAGCGGAGAATGACATTGTCTCTCTCGGTTTGGGGGGTGAATATACGGGAATTGATCTGAGAAATGACAGCCCTCAGCGTTATAAAGATTTTGTCGCTGAATTTGGAGACAGCACCACTAATCTTCCTGTCACTCTGAGCTGGGCGCGAGATAATCGTGATAGTGCGATATGGACTACGTCTGGGACAACGCATCGATTGTTTGGAGAATTCAGCCTCCCCCTGGCAGAATTGGAATACTACAAAGCAAGCTATGAGCATAAATGGTTTTTCCCAATTTCCAGAATATTTACAGTTATGCTGAATGGCGGTGTCGGTATCGGGGATGGTTATTCAGGCGAGTCCCTCCCTTTCTTTAAAAATTTCTTTGCGGGTGGCTTCAATTCGGTACGTGGCTACAATATTAATTCATTGGGGCCGCGTGACCCTAGATTGGATATCAATGGCAATGTAATACCAGGACGCGGAACGGTGGTGGGCGGAAGCAAGCGGGTTGTGGGCAGTATGGAGCTGCTGTTTCCTGCGCCGTTCATGAAAGATAGTAAAAGCGTTCGTTTAGCTGCCTTTGTTGATGGTGGTAACGTTTTTAATGATTGGTCAGATCTTGATCTGAATTACTTACGGTATTCGACAGGACTGGCTGTGACATGGATTTCTCCAATGGGGCCTCTGAGGTTTAGTGTTGCGCAACCATTGAATGATCAGAAGGGTGATGATATACAAAGATTCCAGTTCCAGTTGGGACAAACGTTCTAATCCCGGAACAACTCATCAGGAGAAACAATTGGGCGGCAAGCTATTAGGAGGTGCACAATGGGTATTCATGCTATCCATACTGACTGTGCTGATCGGCGTGCCAGCCAGCATTTCTGCACGGGAAATTAAGATTGGTGTCGTGAATACCGAGAAAATCTTACGAGAATCGGTGCCTGCCATTATCGCGCAAAAAAAAATAGAGAAAGAATTTCTGGTTTATGATGAGCGTATCAAGAAAATGGCTGCTCAAATCAAAGCATTGCAAGAACAATTGGAGAAGAATGATAAGGGTATGGCTGTGGAAGAAAGACGAGCCAAGGAGCGAGATCTAGCTAATATTAGCCGCCAATATCAACGTGCGCAGCAGCAGATGCGAGAAGATTTAACTATGCGTCAAAATGAGGAATATAGCTTGATTCTGGAGCATGTCAACCAAACCATCAAAAACATAGCAGAAAAAGAGGACTATGATTTGATCTTGCAATTACAGGACTCGGTTTATCGAAGTCAGCGTATAGACATCACCAATCAGGTGATCAAGGCGCTTGCTGAGCAAGAGTAGCCATCAGGAAAATAATCTTCCTTACCCCTTCATCAAAACTCATGCAGGCCAACGGTGAGCGGGCTCTTGTGTAAATAATTATCCATTATCCAGGCTAAAAGGAGACAAGAGTGAATGCCATGGACATCTATGAAATCTTGAAGTATCTGCCCCATCGCTATCCTTTCATACTGGTTGATCGCGTTGTTTCTTGTGAGCCAGGCGAACGGATCATCGCACTCAAAAATGTATCGATTAATGAACCTTATTTTATTGGACATTTTCCACATCATCCCGTTATGCCGGGTGTTTTAATTGTCGAGGCTTTGGCACAGGCAGCGGCATTACTCACACTGAAAACACAGAATTCAGAGAAAAATGATGAACAAGTCTACTATTTTGTCGGGATTGATGGTGTGCGCTTCAAGAAACCTGTCATGGCGGGCGATCAGTTAATGTTGAAAGTTGAGATTACGAGGCAGATAAAAGGGGTATGGAAATATACTGCACGTGCTGAAGTAGACGATCAACTTGTTACCGAAGCGCAATTAATGTGTACGGCGAGAAATATATAGGAACGGTCAGTCGTGTCAGACGGTTTCCTTATTACCCGCCTCATGAGGCATAGACGAAATGCATGCTAACACAGGGATATGCGGCGTGGATGAAGCGGGTAGAGGGCCGCTCGCCGGACCGGTTTATGCTGCATGCGTTATCTTGGGAGCAGATTGCAACATTGCGGGATTGGCTGATTCCAAGAAACTGAGTGAACGCAAACGTTCTCATCTTGCTGATCTAATCAGGCGTCACGCTAAAGCGTGGGCGATCGCTTCTGCTTCTGTTGCCGAAATAGACCAGTTGAATATACTGCAAGCAAGTCTGCTTGCCATGAAACGGGCCGTTGAAAAATTGACCCTGGTGCCTGCAATCGTTTTGGTTGATGGGAATCAATCTCCGCGATTGAGTTACCCTGTACGCACGATCATTAAAGGTGATAGCCTGGTCCCTGAAATTTCAGCAGCCTCGATACTGGCCAAGACAGCACGTGATGCTGAAATGCTGCAGTTGCACCAGCAGTTTCCTGTTTATGGCTTCAATCAACATAAGGGCTATCCGACCAAAGCACATCTGCAGGCAATACGACAACATGGCCTATCGGACATCCACCGGCGCAGCTTTGCGCCAGTCCGTGCGCTAGGAGGCTGTCCGAGAATAGACTTATCTACTGCGGACGAACCTGCCGGGCCGGATTTTCCGATTCTTTTCGTTAAATAGAACAACTATTCGCCTCAAATGATCGAAAAATCCCGCTCAGCCAGCTCTCGCCCTCGCTACGATCGCTATTCTCGGACAGCCTCCTAGCCTAAGAACGAACTTATTGCTGATTTCTATTTCTCAAGAAGTGATTACATGAAAATATTATTATTGTTACATATACTCGGTGTGGTCATTTG
>CAYNXU010000010.1:10423-20398 GCA_964401225.1 uncultured Nitrosomonas sp. | reverse complement strand
CCGGCCAATCAGGCTCGTTCGCAGTAGATCAGTCTACTCTCGGACAGCCTCCTAGCGCTTTATGTACTACTCGGATAACTTGACTCGCACAGATTCAATGATGCCATTTTTATCCAGTCCACAATCCGCCAACATTTGCACCGGATCACCCTGATCAATGAAGAAATCCGGCAGACCTAGCTGGAGCAGCTTAATGATAATTCCTCTGCTAGCCAATGATTCCATCACTGCGCTGCCCGCTCCACCCATCACGGTGTTTTCCTCGACAGTAACCAGCAATTCATGATTCAGGGCCAACTCTGCCACTAAATCATCATCCAATGGCTTAACAAATCGCATATTGGCAACGGTAGCACCTAATTCCTCAGCAGCCTCCAGGCACGGTGCCAACATGCTACCAAAAGCCAGTAAAGCAATCTTCTCGCCTGCACGGCGCGTTTCCCCGCGACCCAGGGGCAATGCCTGCATTTCCTTCTGTATGCTAACTCCTACACCGGTACCACGAGGGTAACGAACCGCAGCAGGCGTATCCATCTGATAAGCAGTATAAAGCATCTGGCGACATTCATTTTCATCAGCAGGCGCCATGATGGTAATATTAGGAATACAACGCAAATAGCTCAAATCAAAGCTTCCCGCATGGGTCGGGCCATCAGCGCCAACCAACCCAGCACGATCAATAGCGAAAACGACGGGCAAATTTTGAATAGCGACATCATGTATCAACTGATCGTACGCGCGTTGCAAGAATGTTGAATAGATAGCCACTACCGGTTTCAATCCATCGCATGCAGCACCAGCTGCAAACGTCACCGCATGTTGCTCAGCAATTCCCACATCATAGTAGCGATCCGGATAATCCTGAGAAAATCTGACCATACCTGATCCTTCTCGCATAGCGGGTGTAATGCCAATCAGACGTGGATCGATGGCTGCCATATCGCATAACCAGTCGCCAAAAACCTGCGTATACGATGGCTTACCAGCAGGCTTAGAAACAATACCCTTAACCGGGTCAAACTTGCCAACACCATGGTATAAAATCGGATCTTCTTCAGCCAGCTTATAACCCGCACCCTTACGCGTAACAACATGCAAGAATTGGGGACCATCTAGGTGCTTGACATTATTCAGTGTAGTAAGTAGCACATCCAAATCGTGCCCATCGATCGGACCAATATAATTAAAGCCAAACTCTTCAAATAATGTACCGGGCGTCATCATCCCTTTGACATGCTCTTCCGCGCGCCTCGCCAACTCGAGAACCGGCGGCACTACACCCAGCACTTTCTCGCCGGCGCGGCGAGCAGTCGCATAAAATTTGCCAGACATCAATTTGGCAAGATAATTATTAAGTGCCCCAACGGGAGGGGAAATAGACATATCGTTATCATTCAAGACCACTAACAAGTTAGCATCCATTACACCGGCATTATTCAACGCCTCGAACGCCATACCGGCACTCATGGCACCATCACCAATCACAGCAATAGCACGTCGGTTAATACCGCTCAATTGCGCCGCTATCGCCATTCCCAAAGCAGCGCTAATAGATGTGCTCGAATGCGCTGTGCCAAAAGCATCATATTCACTCTCATCCCGTCGTGGAAACCCGGCAATTCCTCCGTGCATGCGTAATTTGGCCATTCCTTCACGCCGCCCTGTCAGTACCTTGTGCGCATAAGTCTGATGACCCACATCCCACACCAGCCGGTCAAAGGGCGTATTAAAAATATAATGCAATGCGATGGTCAATTCGACGGTACCGAGATTCGAAGACAAGTGACCACCAGTTTTGGCCACAGATTCAATCAAAAATTGCCGCAATTCATCAGCAAACTGAGGAAGTTGTTTGCGCTCGAGTTTTCTTAACTCAGCAGGCGTATTAACGCGATCAAGTAAGGAATACATGCTAACTTATAAAATTTTAGCTGATAGATAAAAAAGAAAAATGCCAGAATTAGAACTTGCGCTGAACGATGAAATCCGTTACTTGCAGTAACCGATCAGTGACCACCCCCAGATGATCTAGTGCTTGATAAGCGTCTTGTTGTAACTCCCCAGCCAACTCGCGCGCTTGTTTGACTCCCAAGATACTGACATAGGTTGGCTTATTCTGCTCGGCATCCTTACCGGCCGTTTTGCCTAACGCTGCCGTGGTTGCTTCAGCATCAAGCACGTCATCAACCACCTGGAACGCAAGACCGATACATTTGGCAAAATGATCCAGATGATTCAATTGCTCATCATTCAGTCGGTCTCCGCAGCGTGCGCCCAACATTACAGCCGCGCGTATAAGTGCGCCGGTCTTATGAATATGCATGAATTCAAGCTCGGGCAAAGTCAGTATCTTACCAACACTTGCCAGATCGATTGCCTGCCCTCCCGCCATCCCACGAGAACCTGCTGCTTGCGCCAGTTGCTTGATCATTTCAAGCTGCTTTTTTGGATCATTGGTCAAGCAAAACTCAGCCATTAACTGAAAAGCCAAGCTTTGCAAGCTATCGCCAACGAGTAATGCGGTGGCTTCGTCGTATTTTACATGACAAGTCGATTTGCCCCGTCGCAGGATATCGTCATCCATGCAAGGCAAATCATCATGCACGAGAGAATAAGCATGAATCAGCTCCACTGCCGCCGCAACGACGTTCACTCGCACATCATCTGCCCCATTCAATTCTCCCGCAGCGAAGGATAGCAATGGGCGAATGCGCTTTCCTCCTCCAAGCACCACATAACGCATTGCCTCGTGCAAACGCTCAGGCGCGCAATTATCAGCAGGGAGACGGCTCTCCAGGTAAGACTCTATTTGTGATTGACGGCTTTTTACCCAGCCTTGGAAATCAGCGTTCATCGGCACTCGATGCAGAAAAATCTTTTAGCATGTCCGCTTCAAGAACGCGTATTTGTTGTTGTGCGTTTTGCAACGTTGTCTGACAATAATGCAACAATTCTACTCCACGTTTATAAGCCGAAAGCGAAGCTTCCAGCGTCATTTGTCCTGCTTCCATGGTTAAAACAATACTTTCCAGCTCTGCTGCCGCAGCCTCAAAACTCTCTGGTGGGGATGGTATAGCGACCATAGCCACTTCATCGGATTTTTTTTTCATGCTTTTTTTAACTTTTCCAGGAGAGTAACGGAGGAACAAACAGTTTTATTGGGTTTATCTAACTTAAAGCAGACAAAAATATCGCAATCAGTATTACTCGGTCAATCCTATTTTAACCTTTCCTTGATCTCTTATGATAAAGATTTAACAAATACTCAAGCCAAATACCAATTTATCTCCCAGATTGCCAATTACATTAAAATTGTGGATGTAGTGGGGAAACAAAAATCCAGCTTTGCATGCAATATCTATACGCGCTTTGATCCAAACAGCGTATATTGCCTCACATTTTATTGATCCGCACGATAACCTATGGCAATATCAATTACCAATCTATATTAGAAAAATTAAAAGCTTAATTTACTTCTTGGTTTATATTAATAAAGCTTTAATTCATTGTTACGCAATTAGTCGAGGAAATTTTGGAAAATACTATTAGTTTTTCTGACCAAATCAGCCAGTATTTCAGTGAAGTCGTAATGTGGCCTTTTACTTTGCTGGGGTTAGTCATCTTGTTTGCACTTGGCGTCGAGTTGCTCAATCGCCGACGACGCGTGGATGCGGTGGATTACTATGACACCACTTTCAAGACAGAGCTTGCTGGCCTATATCCCAATCCGACTGACTGGCCAGAAGATCTCGCACTCCACCTTCGGGCAAGCTTTCCCCTCATGCGCGACGCTTTTGAAAACTTGCGGAGTTTTATTCCACAAGCTCAATTACGTGATTACAACCTCGCTTGGAATAAATTCTATGATTTCTGCCGCATGAATGGGGAGATTCATGAAAATCAAGCGGGTACGATATCACCAACCGAAGCAGAATACGATCCAAAGCAAACATTTCATCAACTGGTATCCGATCTATTGGCTTTCACCGAACAATTCAAACGCTGAATGCAAGGGAGTAGTGAATTCCCAGTCAATTAGATTGGTACTTCCGCTCTTGGATAGAGAATGTGCTTGTATAGTTATATTTAATCTCAGGTTAAGTAGCAAGGCTACCTTGCGCTTGCCTGATTATTTTCTGTCTGTGATCGGCTTCAATTATTTGACTCGTGACGAGATGTCTCATCAACTCTATTAATACGCTTTCATTTTCTTGCCGCACCTAGACACATACCATGAGTCGATCTATCCGTTTCTACCTATGAAAGAACAAACAGTTCTGCGGTCAAATCAAGCTATTCATATGCGACCGGTCAGATCCTATCGGGAAATGAGCGCATTCATTGATCTTCCATGGCGGATATACGCGAATGATCCCATGTGGATCCCCCCTCTGCGACTAGAGCGGCGACTTCATTTCTCCAGATTCAATCCTTTCTTGGCACATGCGGAATGGCAGGCATGGGTTGCCTACAAAGATAATCAGGTTGTGGGTAGAATCAGCGCACAAGTGGATATGCTCCATCGACAACGTTATGGTCCGGACACGGGTCATTTTGGCGCATTGGAATGCATCAATGATACCGAGGTTTTTGCTGGGCTCATCCATACCGCTGAAAGCTGGCTGGCTGCACGGAATACACGTCATGTGAGCGGGCCATTCAATCTTTCCATCAACCAGGAATGTGGCATATTGGTGGAAGGATTTGATACCCCTCCAGTGGTTATGATGCCTCATTCAGCTAAATGGTATGACGCCTTACTTCAACAGCAGGGCTACAAACCGGCCAAAGATCTGCTGGCTTATTGGGTTGCAGTAGATTTTCAACCACCCAACGTCATGCGTACAGTTATTCAGAAATTTTCAAAACAAATTAAACTCAGAACACTGCGTCGCGATCGATTCAGTGAAGAAATGGAAATCCTGCGTGATATCTTCAATGATGCCTGGTCGGAGAACTGGGGTTTTGTACCGTTTACCCAAGCTGAATTTGCCGAACTGGGCAACAGTCTGCGCTGGCTTCTCCCTAGCGAATTCATACAAATTGCAGAAGTAGGAGGCACGCCGGTAGCTTTCATGGCAGCGCTGCCCAATCTCAATGAAATTTTTGCTGAGCTCAATGGTCGATTGTTCCCGTTCGGTTGGTTACGATTGATTAAGCGACTTAAATCTCATGCTGTTCATACTGCCCGCATCCCCTTAATGGGGGTTCGCAAGCAATTCCATCATACCCCTCTTGGTATGGCGCTGGCCTTCATGGTAATTGATGCCCCGAGGCAAGCCGGGCTTGCCAGAGGCATCAAGGAAGTCGAAATGTCCTGGATTCTGGAAGACAATCAGGCAATGCGCAGCATACTCAGAAGTATTGGCAGCAGGGAATACAAACGATATCGACTCTATGAAAAAACACTCTCGCAAGTTACTTGAATGCTTCATAAGCTGCTTATCCATTACCATGACCAGCGATATTTTCTCAAATCACCATCTTCGATTCTCTGGAAAATACCATGAATCATGATGAACGCTATGTGGCTCTAGTGCTTGCAGCAGATCGTGCGTCGAACGATCCGGTTGCCAGCAAAACAGGAGTAGCCTGCAAGGCATTCGCGCCAATTGGTGGCAAGCCGATGATCATCCGCGTACTGGATGCATTGACAGCGAGTAACGCAGTAAAATCGATCATTTTATGCGGCCCGCCCAAAGCACTGCTGCCTCAATGCCCGGAATTACAACAACGCATTGAAAACGGGCAAGTGATCTGGATCGAGAATCAAAATTCCCCAAGCCGCAGCGCCGAACAGGGGTTTAAGCAGGTAGATCCATCTACCCGCGTGCTGCTAACGACGGCCGACCATGCGCTGTTGACACCAGAAATCGTGCGTTATTTTCTACAAGCATCCATCGCCACTGATTGCGATGCAACCGTAGGTGTAATCCAGCATGAAACAATCAAGACAGCCTTTCCAGATAGTCGGCGTACCGTGATACGTCTGCGTGACGGTGGATTCTGTGGCTGTAATTTGTTCGCCTTCAATCGCCGTGGCCGGGAGCTGGTTACATTCTGGCAACACGCCGAAGATCAGCGTAAGCGACCATGGCGCTTGGTTAGCCTAATACTCGGCTGGAAGGCGGTAGTAAGCTACTTGTTCGGTTTTTTGACACTGGCACAAGCGCTGAGAACCATTTCGACCAAAACAGGCGTTCACGTGCAAGCGATTACGCTTCCCTTCCCGCAAGCGGGCATCGACGTCGACAAGGCCGATGATTTATTACTAGCCGAATCATTTTTAGAAAAATATCCGTCGACCACAAAGCCCACACCGGATTGATGTATACCATCATATAAAGTTACGCTGATTTAATGAAAATCATCGAAAAATATATCATTCGTGAGTTGCTCATCCCGTTCTTTGCCGTGATCAGCATTCTTATCGGCCTCTTTGTCAGTTTCAGTACCGCACAAATTCTGTCTAGTGCAGTGACTGAAACACTGGGTATGGCCGCCATGTTGCAGCTGGTCATGCTAAAAACCATCATAGCCCTGGAAGTATTGGTACCGATCTCGTTCTATGTCGCAATCCTGTATGGCCTCAGCAGATTAAGCAGGGATCAAGAGCTGAACATATTGCGTGCCGTTGGATTCGGTGACAACCGTATCCTCTACACTGTATTGCTGATTGCCATTCCTGTAGGTATCCTCAGCGGTACGCTCTCGCTCTATGCACGTCCTTGGGCTTATGCGGAAAGCTATATCCTTGATGCACAAGCGGAAGCTGAATTGAATGCTAAACGTTTCCAGGCAGGACGTTTTTATGGCAGTGAAAATAGTGGCCGGGTAATTTTCGTACAAGGCAAGGATGACTCGGGAACGCACATGGAAGACGTATTCCACTATATCAAGAAAGAAGGTATCAGCGAGATTGTCGTCGCCAAAAAAGCCCTGCAACCAGAGCACATCTCGCTGGATCAGCGACCGTCTACCGAATTGTTTGATGGTTATATTTACCGCTTGGCACACCCCGAAGGTAAAGATAGTGCGATTCGTTACGAGAAAATGACCTATTTCAATGAAAGTGATCAGGTAAAGTGGCATCGACGTAAAGCTGCATCAACACGCATGCTGTGGGAATCCGACCAGTCGCGCGACATTGCTGAGCTCCAGTGGCGACTTTCTCGCCCCGCTGCAACCATTCTGCTTGCCTTGATCGCAGTCTCATTTACGCGCGTTTCTCCACGTCAGGATAAAAGTGATAAAACCTTCCTCCTCGCTGCCATCGTTTTTGCTGTTTACTACAACCTTAACGGATTAGCCCAGACGTGGGTAGAACAAGGCGTTGTTGCTGCCACACCGGGTGTGTGGTGGTTGTATCTCTTGCTTTTTATGATTGTCGGCCTATTATTGCCAGGGTCGAGGCAGCGTTTGTTTAATAAACCATGAAAACCGCCTACCGTTATATCATCAAGCAGGTGGTGATGGGGATGGTCATTGCTACCGTCGTGCTATTGCCGCTCTTTAGTTTTTTTGATTTGCTGGATCAGCTCGACGATGTCGGTAAAGGCACATACCAGACAAGTGATGCCTTTTTATATACGATCATGCTGATGCCGCGTCGATTCATTCAGCTCGCGCCTTTCATCGCGCTATTAGGAACCGTTGGCGCATTAGGCAAATTAGCGGTCAATTTAGAGCTGGTTGCCTTACGGATTGCCGGGCTCTCACCAATTCATATCAGTTTAGCGCCGATTGCTATAGGCGTATCGATGATATTCGTCATTTCAGTGCTGGAACAATTTATTGCGCCACAACTTCAGCAAAAAGCCATTTCAACCCGGGCCATTGCGCTGAATAAAACTGCAGAGCTTGGCAGGGGACTCGGGATCTGGACGCGTGATGAACGTAATATTTTGCGCATCGGGGAAATGCTGCCGCCTCACCGGGCTATTGACATTGAAATCATGCATTTTAACAAGCTAGGCTTTCTGTCCATGCATACTCACGCGGAGTACGCCGATATCGTCGAAGATCAATTATGGAAATTACATAACGTCACCGTCAGAACCTTCACAGAAAACAACATTGCCCTGACCAGTGCCAGCACTGTAGAGTGGCAATCTTTCCTCAGGGCGGATGACATCGCCACTTTGTCCAAGCCGCCTGAAAGCCTCTCCCCGATCGAGCTGGTAAGACATGCAGCGTTTCTGCAAGCAACTGGCCAGAAAGCGAATGCTTATCTCATGGCCCTATGGCGCAAGGTAGGCGGAGCACTGATGACCATTGCGATGATATTACTGGCTATCCCCTTTATCTTCGGGCTAGCCCGCGAAGGACTGGGAAGCAAGCTGGTGCTTGCGTCTATCGTGGGTGTTGGCGTTTACCTGCTTGATCAAATCATCGCAAATGCCGCTTTACTGCTGCATTTGAATCCGATGCTAACCTCTATTCTTCCCAGCCTGACCCTCATTACATTCGCCATTTTTTGGCTGCGGCGCATATCTTAATCTCTTTTAACGCTTAAATACGATCCAATCATTCATGTCAACAACTTATATTTGTATCCTGGGAGAAAGTGAAATCAGTCTCTGGGGATTAAATGGCCGCGAACGGCTGCAACGGATGGCAATTTCACTCAAACAAGCGCGCCTAATCGATAATCCTGCGGACATACCAGAAGATGCGCCCGCATTGCTGCTGCGCGCCGACCATCTGTTCGATGCCCGCATCATTACTGCGTTGACTAGCCTGCAAGAAGACGGGGTGCTCATTGACCATAACGGCACTTCAGTTGCCTTACGCACCACAGGCAAAAACGTGCCTGCCCTAATCGATGCGCTACACACGATGGACACATCGGCAATCGGCAACATGCGGCAATACACGCTCAACGATTTGCAAGTCGGTATTCAGCAAAACCTGAAGAAAAAAGAATCGCCATACGTGCTCCCCATTGATACGGCCAATCGCAAGGCGCTCGAGTGGGAGCTATTTGCAGGCTCCTATAAAGGTGTGACCGATCTGGTCACCAAGTGGCTATGGCCGCTACCTGCATTCTGGGTGACGCACCTCTGTGTGCGATGGAAAATCACACCCAATCAGGTAACGCTGTTAAGTCTGGTGCTGGCAGCCCTGGCTGGACTAGCTTTCTGGTATGGTCATTATGCGAGTGGCCTGATTATGGGTTGGTTGATGACCTTTCTGGACACAGTGGATGGCAAACTCGCACGCGTTACACTGACTTCGAGTCGCTTGGGGGATGTGATGGATCATGGTCTCGACATTATCCATCCGCCTTTATGGTATTTGGCCTGGGGCATTGGATTGGCCACGACTGCAGTCCCGCTTGCAAATCTGGAACTATTGGCTTGGCTGATGTTTGCAGGCTACGTCGGAGGACGTGTCTGCGAGGGGTTGTTCGAATTCTGGCTTGCTCCCTTCGCGATGTTTATCTGGCAACGGATCGATTCGTTCAATCGCCTCATTACCGCCCGACGCAATCCTAATCTGATTCTGATGACTGCCAGCTGGCTAGCTGACCGGCCAGATATTGGCTTCTTGCTGGTTGTGGGCTGGCATTTGGTTTCCACCCTTTTTCTGGCATGGCGAGTAATCGTTGCCTGGCAGACCCGGCGTAAAGATGGCGCCTTGTCTTCATGGATGGAAGCAATCGATCCTGTCCGGGACAGACAGCAACTGGCTGTCAGAGTGTTTACCCGCATTCCACTTGCTGAAAAAAATGCTCGCACCGGCACGAATTCCTAGCCTGGAGATGGGAACAGCCCGTATCGGGCTGATTCTCAATCCACTGGGTGGACAGGCACGCAAACGCCTTCACGCCATCAAGTCAATACTCGCCGAGATGCCGGATATTCTCCAATGGGAAGTTACCCATGCGCCCGACTTCGATGTTGCTGTGAAAGCGTTGATCCAAGCTAAGCTAGACTGGCTGATCATCCTCGGCGGAGATGGCACCGTTCAAGG
>CAYNXU010000010.1:0-10323 GCA_964401225.1 uncultured Nitrosomonas sp. | reverse complement strand
GCTGATCATCCTCGGCGGAGATGGCACCGTTCAAGGCATCCTCAATCGTCTGTTTACCTGGCTACCCACCGAACAATGGCCGGTTCTGACCATCATCCCGGGTGGAACCACCAACATGACCGCACTGGATCTGGGTAGCCGTGACAAACCAGACACTATCCTGCAACGCTTAAAACATCATTTGCAGCAACCCACCCCACGACCCACCCCTTCACTCGTTGCACGACCTGTGCTGTGCATCGAACAAACCGGGCAGGAAAAAGTCTATGGTATGTTTCTCGGACTGGGGCTGATCGCACGCGGCGTCAAATTCTCGCGCAGTCGCATCAAACAAATAGGCATTACCGGCAATATTTTTACGGCACTCGTCGTATTACGCTCGCTCATCGGCGCATTCCTGGGACGCCCACAGCCCGAATGGGGGCCTGTGCAAATCACTACCGTGGATGAAGCTGGCATGACACATCAGGAAAACTATATATTCGTACTGGTCAGCGCGCTGGAGCAACTCTTGATGGGCGTACGTCCCTATTGGGGAGAAGAGTCAGCACCCTTGCATGCCACCCTTGTCCGGCAACATAGTAGAAGATTCTGGTACTCGATTTGGCCGCTGATCGCTGGCCGTGGTCACAGTCTCAACAAAGAGCACGGCTACGTCAGTTACAATACCCAACGATTGGAGTTATCGCTGGATGATGACTATATCGTGGATGGTGAACTGTTCCATGCTTCACGCCAGCATGGGCCACTCCGCATATCGGCCAGCCCCCCCATTACTTTTCTGGTACTGTAACCCTCGTCAACGATAAAAGAAGCTATGTCATCACCCGCAGAACATGTGCCCGCAGTGCTAGTGGATGCTATCGCCACGCAAAATAGTCAGGCGGTTTCACCGGATTTTAGTCACTTGGTCGACGCGATCAGGCAACACTTTGGAGGATCGCTGGACGCCGTTATCCTGTACGGATCCTGTTTGCATACCAGCGATCTCTCCGAAGGCATTGCCGATTTTTACGTGTTGGTCAACGATTACCGTGCTGCTTACCCTGAGAAACGCTATCTAGCCTACTTGAATGCCTGGCTGGCGCCCAATGTATTTTACCTGGAAGTCAGTCCCCAGGATAAAACCCTTCGTGCCAAGTATGCCGTCATCTCAACTGCCGATTTTGAATTCGGCAACCGATTCTGGTTTCACCCTTATCTCTGGGCACGTTTCGCTCAACCGGCACGATTACTTTATGTGCGTGATGACATCATTCGTCAGCGCGTCAATACCGCTATGGCGCATGCGGTTGTTAAATTCCTGAAATCGAGTCTATTAGCCCTTGAATCATGCTCGCTAGATACCGAAGAAATCTGGACACAAGGATTGATGTTGACCTACACCGCTGAGCTACGCGCCGAGCGGGAAACACGGGCACGCCACTTGGCCCGGCTTAGCCTGGAAAACTATGCGCGTCTGACTGCTGCTGCCCTACCCGCTTTGAACGGCCTGCTCACTGTTCAACCCAATGGACAATATCACTGCCATGCCACCCCGGCGGATAACCGGCGTTCCCGGCTTCACTGGCGCCTGCGACGTTGGCAAGGGCGGATACTCTCGATTCTGCGCTTAAGCAAAGCGACCCTGACTTTTCACGATTGCCTCAATTACGCCGCCTGGAAAATCGAGCGCCATAGCGGCATCCGTGTTGAAATAACCCCCATGCTGCGACGCCACCCCATCCTCTGGGGCTTTAAAGTCATGTGGCAATTGTTACGTCGGGGTGTTCTACGGTGATTAACTATATTTCATTGAATGATCTTTCAGGAGAATCCTCATGACCCATTTATCTCGTTTACTTGCTTACCCTACTTTTTCATTACTCCTTTTCCTGACCGCTTGTTCCACCCTATATTACAGTGGGCTCGAAAAAATCGGCATACCCAAGCGCGATGTGCTCGTACATCGTGTCGAAAAAGCGCGCGACACGCAGGAAGAAACCAAGCAACAGTTCAAATCGGCGCTAGAGCAATTTACCGCCGTGACCAACTTCAAAGGGGGTGATCTTGAAGCTGTCTATAAAAAGCTGAATAGCGAATATGAAGCCAGTGTCGCCAAGGCGGACGAAGTCAAAGATCGCATTGCTGCCATCGAAGATGTCTCCCAATCTCTATTTAACGAATGGGAAGAAGAAATTACTCAATATTCAAATGCTGCACTTAAAAGCAGCAGCCAGCAGAAACTCACTGCAACACGCGCGCATTACAAACAACTCATCACCACCATGAAAACTGCCGAAGCCAAAATCCAGCCCGTGCTAACAGTGTTCAAGGATCAAGTCATGTTTCTAAAACACAATCTGAATGCGCAAGCCATTGCCTCGTTAAAAGGTGAATTGGGCACACTTCAATCCGATGTCTCCTCGCTCATTACCTCAATGGAAAAATCCATCAACGAAGCCAATGCATTTATCAACACGATGGAAAAGAAGTGATTTGTTCCATGAAAATCAAATCAGCCAATTATCAAGAAGCATGATGATATAACTTACCGTCAGTCAGATAGAAGGAGGATTTTCTCAGACTTGGACTCTTGGTGACGAAGCATTTTCTCACTCGCACAATATTCAGATATACAATGTGTTGAAAATCTTTGATGCTGAGTTTGGTGATTGGATCTATACTTTTAGAATTCACAGGCCATCATTTTCACGATGGTTATCATTAACTCCAGATGTCTGGTTCTGCTTACACATGACTTTCATTTTCAGGAGGTAGTAGAATGAATGCTAATCCAGTCGGGTGGTTCGAAATATACGTGCAAGATATCGACCGGGCAAAGGATTTTTATGAGTCTGTCTTCCAGGTCAAGCTGGAACACTTAAACAGCCCCGCAGGAATGGAAATCGACATGTGGGCCTTTCCAATGGCAAAGGAAGGACGTGGCGCCTCCGGAACTTTGGTCAAGATGCAAGGAGGTCCATCAGGTGGCAATAGTGTACTGGTCTACTTCATGTGCGCCGACTGTGCCGCAGAGGCTGCTCGTGCTGCTGCTTCCGGTGGGCGGATAGTACGAGAAAAAATGTCCATTGGCCAATATGGCTTCATCGCTTTGGTTGCTGATACCGAGGGCAATATGATCGGCCTGCATTCGATGCAATAGCGTCATCCTGCAACAAATTAGGTTTAGAAAAAGCAAGGCTTGAGTGTCTGACATTCAAGACCTTGCTTAATCACGCTAAAGCAACAACGCTTATCTTAAATCTTACAATTTATCCGCGTGACTGCTGAGATACTCAGCCACGCCTTCTGGACTTGGTTTCATGCCAGGATCCCCGCTCTTCCAACCAGCCGGACACACTTCACCTTGCTCCTCAAAGAATCGCAGCGCGTCTACCATGCGTAACATTTCATCGACATCACGCCCCAGCGGCAGATCATTGACCACTTGATGACGCACGATGCCCTGTCTGTCAATCAGGAACGAACCACGCAGCGCCACATGGTTGGGGTGTGCCACGCCGTAGGCATTCATCACCTCACCCCCCAAATCCGCGACCAGCGTGATATCGATTGGACCTAGCCCACCTTTGGTTATTGGAGTATTCCGCCAAGCATAATGGGTGAAATGAGAGTCTACGGATACGCCAATCACTTCCACATTACGTTGCTGAAACTCCTTTGCCCGGTGGGAGTGTGCAATGATTTCCGAAGGGCAAACAAAAGTAAAATCCAAGGGATAGAAAAACAGGACTGCATACTTGTTACGGATATGCGTATGAAAATTGAAATTCTCATCAAAGCTGCCATTAGGTAAAACAGCAGGTTTGGTAAAATCAGGTGCTGATCGAGTGACGAGTACAGTCATTTTATTTCCTTTCTAGTTATATAAAAACTTATGAAAAATCCAATTCGCCGTGCGTGCTTAGCCAATCCTCCAGATAGCAAGCTGAATATATAGCTACATTAAGACGCGATTTTGCTAATAACTATATTTTCTTTTGAGCCAATCAAACTGGAAAGTTTGGTCCAATGTTAAATTGCATAAGCGCGACAAATTTATACAAAATTATACAAAAATAACCAAATCAAGATTTACTATCTCAAGGTACATGAGACTGGTCTACCGAATATATAATCCCCCTTCATTTCTGTGAAATTATACTCGTTATTACCCTTACTGGAGCTAGATCAATGCAGCAGTGGATTTTTCTCTCGATCGCTATCCTGAGCGAAGTGATAGCCACCTCATCTCTCAAAGCGGCGGAAGGATTTACCCGCTTTTGGCCCTCCCTGGTTGTTCTGATCGGATACTTGCTGGCTTTTTACTTTCTATCCCTCACGCTCAAAACAATTCCGGTGGGCGTCGCCTATGCCATCTGGTCGGGTATTGGCGTTGTACTCATAGCGCTGGCTGGATGGCTTTTTCTGGATCAGTCGCTGGACATGCCGGCAATCATAGGCTTAATGCTGATCGTGGCAGGTGTCGTGGTCATCAATGTTTTCTCTGGAACGATCTCGCACTAACTCAGCCCTTCCTTTCATCCAGATCACTTAAAAATCGATCCAGAACTTCCTTGCTGGCATGCGGCATCACCACGACATGTGCACACGGTGCGGGCTGCCCATCGATAACCAATCCCATGATTGCCAAGCTGTAGCGATTCACCACCGCATCGTTTGGCTTTCTGAAATAAATAGTATTGGATCGGTCATTGGCTCTCACAGGTTGTAGATGAGCATAATGCGTCCTCATTTCTTTTAACAAATAGGCAGCATTGTCCAAAATGGCTTTGGCATCTTCCGCCTGCTTATTAAACGCCGTTTCCGAGCTAAAGAAATAAAACTCAGCTGGTTTCACGGCATCGCGCGAACAAGTGATCGTACCGGGCACCTGCAAAATGTACTCACACTCATGTACCTCGCTAAATTGCGTAAGAAACGCCTCAAAATTTGTTTTAGAGGTAATGAACAAGCCTGCTGGTGAAGGAAATCCAAAAAATTTGTGACATGAAACCGCAATGGAATCGTAACGTTTTACCTTCCTCCCTGTTCCCTGTTCCGAAATTTCATGCAACAAATCAGCCGCATATTGAGTATGGGGTAGATAGCCGCCAAACAATGCCGCATCCAGGTGAAGATAAGCGGTTCGACCCTTAAGTTTCGCTTGAATGCCATCAATGGAATCGACGGCACCCTTAAAAGTTGTACCAATCGTTGCAACCACCAGCGCAGGGTGGTCGGGGTGTGCATTCAGTTGCCGCTCCAGATCATCGATATCCATACTGCCATCGCGATGCGTGCCGACTACCACCCATTCCATATTCAGTAAATCCCTGAGAATCTGGATGGAATAATGTGCCTCTTGCGTGAAATAGATTTTAGGCAGCACCCCTGTTTGGCTTTTAAGAATCGTACGCCCTATATACAGTCCATGCATATTGCTATCCGTGCCACTATTGGATAGAAAACCCCAGAGACTGTCCGGCGAAAAGCCATATATCGCCCCAAACCGGTCTATCAGGGCTTTTTCAAAGTGATGGCTATTAAAAGGTATATGACTATGTTCGTAGGGGTTACCGACGTTGTTAAACGCAAACTGATTGAGTCCCACCGAAAATAGCGCCTTGCGCCAGGTGAGAAATTCTTCTGGCAGCGTCGTCAAATTGATCGGATAGCCCAGCAATAGATTTTTCTGCTGCGGTAAGCCTTGCATGCTTTTCAATAGCGCAGAAGAAGTTTGCCGGGGACGATTCAGCGGCGATTGGCCAAGCATTACCTGAGGGGTGCACGTCGCTACCAAGGCCGTTGCACCACTCAAGCTGAGAAATTCCCGTCGATTCATCAACATAATAGAAATAAAGTAAAAATCAAATATCGTTAAGCTAGCCCGTTATACTACCCCCGCCTGAGAAGTGCCGTTGACCCATTGTGAAAATTAGTATTTCAGCATAGGGGTGTAGATTCAAACGCCTTGCCCCGCGCCCGCACTTAACAGGGTGATTACGGAAGACAGCGCTTTATTTCTGTTTCAAAACGTGTCATGGAAAAAAAAGACGCCTGATGAGTTTCTCGATTTCCAGTATGAAAAACAAAACGATGCCAATCGCGATAACCACCAGACCATGAATAAGATCCACTGGCCGAGTGTCAAAAAATTGCTCCATGAATGGCGCATAAGTGAATATCGCCTGTAAGATAATCACCACAGTCACGGCAACCATAACCGCCCTGGTGTCGAAAAAGTGCTTGAGATTCAATGAAGACTGCCGGAGATAGCGCACATTGAACAGATAAAACACCTCCATGATCACCAAGGTATTGACTACATAGGTACGAGACTCTTCCAGCGTGTGACCGTGCGACTGGCTCCAGGTGAACATACCGAAAATGCCCACGAGAAATAACGCTGATACAAAGAAAATGCGCCACACCAAAAAGCCCGATAACATCGGCTCGTTCCGCGAGCGGGGTGGACGTTGCATCGCATCCGGCTCGGTTGGATCAAAGGCCAGGGCCATGGCCAAAGCTACGGAGCTCACCATGTTCACCCACAGAATTTGCAAAGGTGTGATGGGCAGCGTCAATCCCGCCAACACGGTAGCGATAATGCTCAAAGACTCGCCGCCATTGACGGGCAATAAAAACAAAATGGCTTTTTTGAGATTGTCATAGACCGTACGTCCCTCGCGCACGGCGCGGGCAATCGAGACAAAGTTGTCGTCAGCCAACACCATCTCCGACGCCTCCTTGGCCGCCTCCGTACCGTTACGTCCCATCGCCACCCCCACATCGGCGCGTTTCAATGCCGGTGCATCGTTCACCCCATCGCCAGTCATGGCCACCACGCTGCCGTCGGCCTGCAAGGCGATCACCAGCCGTAATTTATGCTCCGGTGTAGTGCGCGCAAAGATATCCACTCTCCTGGCAACTTCTTTGAGGGCATCATCATCCATCGTTTCCAGCTCGCGACCAGTGATCACTTCCTCGACGTTTTTCAGGTGTAATTGAGCGCCAATGGCCTGGGCTGTGGCCGCGTGATCGCCAGTGATCATCTTCACTCGAATACCTGCTGAATGGCATTCATCCACAGCCGCGATGGCCTCCTCCCTCGGCGGATCGATGAGCCCTACCAACCCCAGCAGCACCAGCCCTTTCTCCATATCGGAAAAATTCAATTCGGTGTGCATTTGATCAGTGGATTTCATAGCAATACCCAGCACGCGTTGACCCTGAGCGGCAATCTCCTCGATTTTGCGCAGCCAGTACTCAGCTTCTATCGGCACATCGCCATCATCGGCGCGCTGCCTCTCACAAAGCTCGATCAAGCGTTCCGGCGCACCCTTAACGAAAATATAGCCATGACCTTGATGATCATGATGCAAGGTCGCCATGAAACGATGCTGAGACTCAAAAGGGATGGCATCAGTGCGCGGAAAATCGGTATTTGCCTCATCCGGATAGATATTCGCTTTCATCGCCGCAGCCAGCAACGCGCTTTCCATCGGGTCGCCATCAGCTACCCAGAGATCGTTTTTCTGGTGAACAATGGAATCATTACATAACGCCCCTGCGCGCAGCAATGCCATGATCACCTCGTTTTCCCTGGGCTCAACTGGCTTGCCGTTCAAGCCGAATTCCCCCAGAGGCTCGTAGCCGATGCCACTCACTTCGTAAATCTCAGAAGCCACAGCGATGGAGTGCACTGTCATCTCATTGCGCGTCAGAGTACCGGTTTTATCCGAGCAGATGATCGACACTGCGCCTAACGTCTCTACTACCGGCAAGCGACGGATGATGGCATTGCGTGACGCCATGCGCTGTACGCCAATAGCCAATGTGACCGTCAGAATGGCCGGCAATCCTTCCGGAATAGCAGCCACAGCAAGACCTACCACGGTCATAAACATAGTTGACGGATCCTCACCTTGCACCCACAGGCCGAAGGAGAAAACGCCCCCTGCAATCAGCAGTATAATCGCGGTCAGCCAGCGAGAAAAAGCAGCCATCTGCTGCAACAGTGGCGTGATCAGCTCTTCCACATCGGAAATCATGCCGCTGATACGGCCGATCTCCGTATTTACGCCGGTTTCTACTACAATTCCCTTGCCATGGCCAGAGACTACCAATGTTCCCGAATAGGCCATGGAAAAACGGTCGCCCAGATCAGCGCCTATCTCGACAGGCTTTACCGATTTCTCCACCGCCACTGATTCACCGGTTAGAACCGCCTCCTGGATTTGCAACCCTTTGATAGAAAGGAGGCGAAGATCGGCCGCTACTTTTTCCCCGGGTTCCAGGATGACCACATCACCAGGCACCAGCGCTTCAGCCGGAATACTCGCCCGATGTCCGTCGCGTACTACTGTGGCATTGGGTGCAAGCATGTGCCGGATTGCATCGAGCGCCTTTTCTGCCTTGCCTTCCTGGACAAAACCAATCACCACATTGACTACCACTACGGCGATGATCACATAAGTATCGATCCAGTGACCAAGCAAGGCCGTAACCATGGCCGCGGCCAGCAGAACGTAGATCAGTAAATTATGGAACTGTGCCAGAAGGCGCCGAATAGGTCCACGCGTCTTAAATGTCGGCAGTCGGTTAGGCCCATATTTCTCGATACGCCGCGCTGCTTCCTGCTCAGACAAGCCGTTGTGATTGCCTTGCAGCTTATCGATCACCTCATCGATAGACAGACTGTACCAATCTGTCCGGTCTGCAGATTTCTCTTCTTCTTGCATAAACTTATTCTCCTTCTACATCAATTGTATAACCGCTGATTAAGCAAAACAGCTTAGACATGCTCTTCCCCAACGCGCATGGGGATATTCCTGAATATTCATAGCGGCCATACCCACAGCAACATCGGCATGCTGACCGCTATGACCAACAGCTCCAACGGTACGCCAAGCCGCCAGTAGTCACCAAATCGAAATCCGCCCGGACCCAGAATCAGAGTGTTATTTTGATGGCCGATGGGGGTTAAAAAGGCACACGAAGCACCCACTGCCACCGCCATCAAGAACGTGTCCGAATTGACGCCAAGCTGACTCGCCGCGCCTAACGCGATTGGACACATCACTGCCGCAGTAGCCGCATTATTCATCAGATCGGAAAGGGTCATCGTGACAATCAACACCAACCCTAGCGCGATGACCGCATCCCCTTGTGCCACGCTCGCAAGCAAGCCACGCGCAATCAAATCTGCAGTCCCTGTACTTTGCATGACACCCGCCACCGGAATCAATGCCGCCAGCAACACAATTACCGGCCAATCCACTGCTTGATAAAGTGAACGGGAGGGCACGGTATGAAAAATCATCGATGCCAACACACCCAGCATAAAGGCAATCGCTGGGGGTAGCAAACCGAATGCCGCAACCCCCACCACCAACACCATGATGGCAGCGGAAACGACCGCCTTACGCTTATCAGGAATACGCAGCTCTCTTTCCGCCAGCGGTACGCAACCCGAGTTATCAGCAAACCCGGCGATGGCCTCAGGTGAACCCTGCAACAACAGGACATCACCCGCTTTGAAGCGGAGTGTGCGTAATCGGGTTACCGAACGTTGCCCCTTACGTGACACCGCCAGCAGATTGATGCCATAGCGGGTGCGTAGCAAGATATCGCTCGGTGAGCGACCGACTAACCCGGAAGCGGGCAGAATTGCCAGTTCCATCAATCCAATTTCATCCAATGGCGTGCCCTCCTTCTCCGTTTCAGCAGAAGCAGATTCAGTTCCTTCCTCTTGCATAACCGCCATAGGTTTTTCTGATACCTTTTCGCCAACTTTTTCTTCTGCATGCGCTTCGCTATCAGCTTGCTTGATCTCCTCCGTTTTCGCCTCCTCCAGCTCCAAACCAAGATTTGATAGCACGTTCGCTAACGATTCCGCCTCAGCCTCAATGATCAGGATATCCCCAGCATGAATCACTCGGCCCGCATCCGGTGCGGTCATGCGCACATCATTGCGCACCAAGCCCACAACTTGCGCATCCGCTTCATCCAGCACGCGTTCGATTTCCCGCAAACGCATGCCGGCAGCCTTGCTCTCTTTCGTCACACGCGCTTCCGTCAGGTAAGCAGCCATATCGAAACCTTCGCTACTCGCTTGTTTGCGCTGCGGCACCAAGCGCCAGCCTAGCAAGGAGATAAACACCACGCCAACCACGGCGACGGCCATTCCCACTGGCGCAAAATCAAACATGGAGAAACTTCCCTGGCCAAGCTCGGCACGTACCCCCGCGACAATCAGATTGGGCGGTGTACCGATCAGCGTTGTCATTCCACCGAGAATGGAACCGAATGCAAGCGGCATCAATACCCGGCCAGGCG
>CAYNXU010000009.1:0-20539 GCA_964401225.1 uncultured Nitrosomonas sp. | reverse complement strand
GCCTTGAGTGGCCAGATTCCTGCTTGCCCATGATGAGGTTTCTTTCACGTTAAAGCTATACTTGCTGCACTGAGGATGCTTCAGGAAGGGTTATTCATTAGCGTTACCTTTTAGGTAAATTAGATTCCTGAAGTATCTCTGTTGACCAATGTTGGCATCACCCCCGGGTTATCCGAATAGAATAGGGGCCAGTCCCTAATGGTGAGAAGTGCCTGATTCGGACGAAATACTCACCTGGTGTGATCTGGCGACGGATACGCGCGTTTAAGGAAGCGCCGCCATCGTCATTTCGGGCAATTTCCGGTATTTGGCTATTCGGACCATGCAAGGTCATAAAAGTATCCGTGGTACCGCTCGTTTCAATGGTATAAAAGTCTTCAGTGACGATATTTACCCGGTATAGATCGCTTTCATTTGCTGTGGAAATGGCCGTATTGATACTCGCTCCGTTTACAATAAGTTCAGGGATGGGGCTGGGGCTAGTGCCATCAGAGCGTACACCGACTGCATAATTTCCTGTTGCGCTTGGACTAAAAAGGCGAATGCGCAGATAGTAGGTTCCTGCCGAGAGATTGCGTGTGATTTGTGAATTAAGATTTTCGCCGCCATCATCATTTGATGTGACTTCGATATTCTGATCATTGGGACCAAAGAGGGTCATGAAAGTATCGGATGGTCCGGTGGTGAACATAGTATGCGGGCCGAAGGACGGTACTTCAAACCGGAAAATATCCATTTCTCCCGGCGCTGCGATATCCGCCTCCGTTGGATTGGCTCCAACTACAATGAGCGGTATCTGTGGCTGAGGCTGAATGACAGCGTCGTCATACACAATACCCAAGGCTGTGCTGTCCAGCACATCGATAGGACGCGGACCGATCTGCCCTGAAGGGGTGCTATCCATTGGATCGGTCAGATTTTGTCCAAAGGGACCGCCCGTTGCTGGCAGGTAGCCCTGATTCGGGAAACGTAATTGCCACTCGTGCCAGAGCTTATCGACCATGCAATGATGCATGAAGAATACCGGATCATTTGGAGAAGTCATCGGCAGCATAGAACCGCCAACCCAGACATGTCCCCGGTTATGGAGGTTGGGGCCAATCCAGCCTTCAAGTTGGTTACGGAAGCTTGGATTGCTGTTCATGTTCCAGGGAGGCGCGTCATATGGTGTGACAGCCATGACTTGATTGATTTGAGCTTGCGTGGGCAAGGTGGGCAGTCCGTTTTGGCCGAAAGCGCGCATGAGCGGGCCAGCCGGCGACCCACTGGAGTTGACGATTGTCCATTGACCAGCGCGGAATGGCCCGGTGCGGACAACTCCTCCAGCATCGCCATCGCCTCCAAGAAGGTCGTCATTCCACATGGAGGCATTGGCGCCTCCTGATGGCCAGTTCCAGTAGGGTAGTCCAAGATTCGGGTTGCCTGAGACGCGTTGAAGTTCCAACTCGAGATCAAAAAGAAAACGGCGGTGCCAGGGCAAGAAGGCAGGGCATCGATGAATGCCGCTCATAAGGGCGTTTGCATGCCTGAGCACAAAGCGGTCATAGATTCCTTCGGTTTTCAAAGTTCGAATGGCGGTAACGAATTCTGCCCGTTCGGCAGCAGTCAGGGTATTTGCATCTTTTCTGATAGCCATGAGAATTTCCTCCTTCTCTCAGTTTGTTTGAATTATTTTTTTACATTGGAAAACTCGACCGTATGCCGAGCGATGGCTCTTGCCATCTCCAGTAACGAATCATATTGGGTGTAGGGCAGATATTTCGAAGAGAACTTATTTTTTGCCCCATCGTGCTCGTAAACAATTTCCTTGCCGTTAATTGACAGGTCGGTATCGTCCTTTATCTCAATATTGCAACCTTCAAAAAGTTCTTTATGGTGTGACATACTGTGGACTCCTTTTTAAACAATGAGAAAATTAATCTTTCCTGTGCCTGGCCTCGAATCGATTGGCTTCAACAGGTCTTGCTGTTTGATATGGTGCCATTCTGGCAAGCTAGGAGGCTGTCCGAGAATAGACTGATCTACTGCGGACGAGCCTGGTTGGCCGGATTTTCCGATCCTTTTCGTTAAATAGAACAACTATTCGCCTCAAATGATCGAAAAATCCTGCCTAACCAGCTCTCGCCCTCGCTACGATCGCCATTCTCGGACAGCCTCCTACTAAGAGAATGACGACTTGTTGTCCTTACTCATTCACCTCGCATTGCAGTTCTAAATTCATGATGGTTTCTGGGTAGCGCCCATATCCGCGAATCACGGCAGATAGATCAACAAAGTACCCATCCAGCTTGTCGTAATTTAAATGTGCAAATCCAAGCGTTCTGGGAAAATCTGATAGCGTATTTTTCATTCCGGTGGTCTTGGTAGTCAAAAGCTCGAGACTCATCGTGTCTTTAAAATGGAATGCTTGGAATCTCCCGAATTTTGTTACCTTCTCAACCATGAAACAGGCATGGTAATGGGCCTTCAGTTTAAAAGCACCTTCTTTGAAAATAACCAGTGTTCCCGAGCGAAGTGTAGGTATTCCTGTGCAACCATTTATTTCCGTTGATTTGATCTGGCAGGTCATATTTTCCAATTCGAAAGGTTTCTGTGATATTTCGGTAGCGCTCGCCTCAGCAAAAATCGTAATATTCATGAGAATTATCACAAATGGTTTCATAAAACCTTTCCTTGAGTGAGCTTGGGGGTGAGTGTGCAATGCTGTATGAAAATAAATACTGGGAATTTGTCGATAAAGTAGCCATAGCCATTTTTATCTGCATACCTTGCGAACAACTATTTCACGCAGATACCCGCACAGTCAGCATCGCCTTTAGCAGGATCGCAATTATCTGAAGGATCATCCACACACTTCATGCCCGCAGGGCACGGAAAACCGGCGATTCCGCCACACATTTGTTTGGGTTGCTGATCATAGTAAGCAGAACTCCCTTTAGGTGGGTAATCCATGCGCTTTCCTTCCCCTGGTTTAGCAGGTTCTGTTGGCCCCAATTTAACAGTATCTTGAATTTTTCTTGGCAGAACGGTTTCAACATCAATGGATTCAACCTCTCCCTCGGTATGTCGAGCGGTATACACGCCAACAACATCCAAAGGGACGGGGCTTTTCACAACCAAAAATCCCTCCAAAAAGGCGAAATCAACACAAACACCATCAATCGGACAAAAATAGCTTGCAATGTCAAAGCAATTTACGCCGACGGCTCCATCCGGTTGGAGAACAGCTCCCTTGAATGGGGTAACATCGAAGGGGCCTGGTTCAGAACCAAACTGTGTTGCCAGCGCCACCTTGGCAGCAATGGTGATTTTCTTATTGGTCGGGTTGTGTATATTAACTATTGTGCGGTAGATGCCTCTCGCCAAGGTACCATCCTGATGGGGCAGCAATAACGAGCAGGCAACTTTTGCCGCATATTGATACTCAGTTTTGATCGTCTCTGAGTATTTCATCGTTTCTGCCTGAGCGATTTGCTGGATGCCGATGAGGCCAAGCCAGCTCCCTATTACGAGCAGAATGGAGAAACGCTTCATCGTCATATTGTATTGTTTCATAGCGGTCACCTCACTTAGTAGTTTTGTGTTCACATGGGATACTGATTTTTTGGTGCGTATCGCATCCACGTGTGGCGAATTGTAGGCCACTTTATCTTGTTTACTCGGAAGACAGGGCAGCCCAATAATATAAGCAGTATGCTAATTTGATATCTTATTGTTTTCTCCTTCATAGATAATTATGCGTAGGTATACCCAAGTGCAGCTATATCTCGCGTATCTTGTTCGTTCTCCGTCCATGGGTCCATCGTCGCTGCAGCTCCAACCAGATTTGGGTTCTGGCCAGGATTGGCTGCCTGCCATTCCGCCCAAATCCGATCTATCTCCGCATGATGCATCCAAAACACTGGGTCTGTAGGGGCGGTGGGTATGCCTCCCATTGATCCGCCTACCCACACATGCCCCGAGTTATGAATGCCCTCAAGCGCGGATGCAAACGGATTAAAGGTGTTATTCGCCATCACTGTTGTTACGTCAGCTGTGGTTGGTAACGTTGCAAACGCACCGATGTTACGGGTTACTGTGTGTGGTCCAGTCATCAGATTTACGGTTGGGGTAAAGCCGACCAGCCATGCTGGAAATGACTGATCTTCGCTCGATTTCCAGTATGGAATACACACGGTTGGATCTATCATCTGCAGCAATTCCTCCATGCGCAGCAGATAAATTCGGTGCCATGGCAGAAAACGGGGATTGGAGTGCATCTGATGAACCGCATTGGAGTGAATATCGACTAGAGGCCCTAGGGCATTTACCGCATTTATCTGAGTAAAAGCATTCAGGAATCGGTTCTGTTGATCGATGGTGAGTAAACGCTGATTTCTGCGGGAGCACAGTCCACCTTCATCACCTCCATCACATGACACCGGCGGTTTATAGTCTTCCTTGCGTGGTTTGAAACAGATATGCTCATAAGAATGCGGGATGTAACGTGGCAGTTCCTTAGATGCATATGCTCCATATATACGTGGATCTGGATAGTGTCGGTTATCTGGAGGAACGGAATGACCATGCCCAGGTGTTTCACACGTATAAACTGGTTCGCAGTAGGGTTTGTATTTATCTTTTTTCATAAGAATATCTCCTTACCTTTGGTTGTCATGGTTTACGTCTCATTGATGCTGCTTGCTTCTCAGCATCAATCACAAAACTAAGAAATCAAAACAAATCTCGCTTCTGATGGCACATCCTGATGATTGACTACAAAGAGCATGTAATATCCAGGTGGTGCGATATTTCCATGTGCGGGTGCTTCGGTTTCTATGGTGGTGGCAGTACGAGAGTGGATGGGTAATTTGATATAACGCTGTCCAGGATCGGTGTGGTGCGTCACCGCAATCGGCGCGATCAACACCACTGCATTGATATCAGCAGCCTGCGAGGTTTCGATTACGAAATTGCTCGCATAGGTGACAGCGGTTGGCGCATTCGATACAACCGGCCGTATACCCAGGCTAAGATAACTTGGTGAATAAAGTTCCAGAGAATGCTGATCCTGTTCCGCAGTTCCCGGTGCTACTCCGCCTGCTGCCAGAATTCTTCCTTCAGGTAGCAGAATACATACCGAGTGATACTGGCGAGGAAAGTTTAATGGTGCACCCACTGTCCAGGTATCTGTGACGGGATCGTAGATTTCCGTTTCCAGCACTGGCGTAGGTGACCACTTCTGGCCGTTGCTGTGGCCGCCAATGATGAGTATCCTACCGGTAGGCAAAACGACCGCATTCACATTTGTACGGCCAAAATTCATGTCTGCAATACGCGCCCACGCTGAACCGGCAATGCCTCCGCTGAATTCGATCACTTCAGCCGTCGCATTGTTGCGTGCGGTAGCGGGGCCCGATACTCCGCCGCCAAATACATACAGACGCGTCCGTTCCGGGCTGACGGTCATATCGATCATCAAAAGGCTCATACCTTCCTGGCGGTCGTAAAACTGCTGCTGCCCATAATCAGTCCAGTTGCCGTTATTGGGTCCCGTCATGGTCAGATAAGCAGTCTGAGTTCCTGCTGCACCCGCCCAGCCAGCACGCGTATAGAAAATTTCACCGGAGGGGAGGAGATGCATGCCGGGATACAGCTCATCGAATGAGCGGTTTGCTCCGGTGACCGGCGTCCACGCTCCGCCGCTGAATACCTCGACTTCCGCCGCGACGGGATGTCCGCCAGAAAACGCGAGTACACGTCCGTCACTCAAGCTCAGCGCGGTCGGATACCAGCGCGCGCGTGCCATGCTGGTGGCCGGGCCAAATGTGCCGCTGTCGGGGTTCGTCGCATCAGGGGTGAAGATAAAGCAGCGATTGTTGGTGTGTCCTGCGCCATTGGTGTCACCACCGACGATCAGCAAGCGACCATCAGGCAGGAAGGTATGGCCGCAACAGAAAAAATCTTCCGGCAAAGTAATGACACCCGGCATGATTTGTTTGGTTATGGGATCCCAGATGCGCGCTTCGAGCGGATAATTTCTTTCCGCCGCACCGGAAAAGAGCAATATATGTCCCGTGTTCAACAGCGCCCCGTGAACCACGAAAATTGGTGATGGGTTTAGTAGTTCCCAGCTGTCCTGGCCATCTCCACTGCAAGGATGATGATCTACTTCAGGGCATTGATGCACATGTACCGTCGGTAACTGATAACAGATGCTGTCAAGTTCTTCATCGCTCAGCTCAACTTCCTGTGTAGCGCGAAGTACGGCCGCCATACCTTCCATCATATGCATTTCCACATGGCAGTGAATCAGGAAATCACCCTGTAACCGGTATTTCTTGCGTTTCTTTCCATATTGGTCAGAGTATTCATCTTTCAATGGATGTTTAAGTTCATGCCCGGATTGTAAAGAACGCGATGGATGTTCATGTTTACCTCCAGATTTGGAATGATGATGGCCTCCTTGTCCTTCGTGAGGTTTGCATTCACATTCAAGTGGCACGGGCTGTAGAATTACCGGTGGCACGATCGTGTCGGCGACAAAAGACTCGGCGGGCCCGAGAGAGCGTGTATCGACCCATTCATTGCCCCATCGCCACCGTTGCCCATGCAAATGGAAATTGTGCCATACCATGCTCAAATCCAGGTTGAAGACATACCATCGCACGCGCGTACCGTAATCCGCCACAATAGTGGGAGTATTCCCCACGAATGTACGTCCGTTGATGGCAAATGATTCCAGACCGGCACCGCTGCGCTCGGTTACAGTATGGGGTTGATTATCTGCGTGATTCCAAGTGACCACTGCACCTATTCCTACTGTTATATCATCAAGTTCGAAGCGTGCCGGGGTGTCCAGAATATTGATGGTCGCTGTAAGGGGGCCTGTTGTCGTAACGCGCACGCGCCCTTGCATGGGATGGAAGCGGCAATAGTATTCAAAGGTACCTTCTTGATTGAAGGTAAAATTGAATAGATCACCTGCATTAAGCGAGCCGCTATCAAACAGTGCATTTCCGACATTTGCAGTGAGGCGGTGAAAAAAAATGGGTACCTCAAGGTCTGCTTTCTCGCAGTGAGGATCGCGGACCACAATACCGCCGAAGAGTCCGCGTTTTACAGCCTCCTCAATGTGCATATGATGATCGTGGAAAGGCCATGCACCGATGGAGTCTTCTTTTACATCGAAGATGTAGCACCACTGACCTTCAGGACAAATCGCATCGCTGCGATTTGGTCCATCGTATTCCTGCACGCCGAAAGGCCATGAGCCATCTGAGTCAATGCCATAATGCAAACCGTGCACATGAAAGCTGTGGGGTTTGCTGTCGCCGTTCAACACATGAACATAAAGCCGCTCACCTGGCTGCGTATAGATGACTGTTCCTGGAATTCTCCGCTCGACCCGAGGTTCGTTAATATCCGCAGCAATGAGCGGTGTATTCTTTATGACTGTGTAGGCGGCATCGAGGTATTCGCGGTAGACTAGGGCATCCAGTGAGCGCCGGTCTACTTCTGCTTGTGGAATTGTCGCATCTGTATGCTCCATGTTTCTCATACAATCAAGACGGTGCTTATGATGCTCCGCATCGTCTGGGGCAACAGGACTATAGTTTTGTACTCCCTCGATTTTGAGGTATATATGCCTTACATTCATGATCTACATCTCCACTAAAGATATGCTAGGTCACTGGCCATAGACACAGGCCTTAATTTACCTTGCAGCTGTTGCGATACCTATCTGCTAATGTCGGATCAAACTTAAACAATCATTCTCTAGCGGACGTTATCACTCCAATTCTGTGTCAATTTCCTGGGCTACGCATATCCCTGAGCAATCTCCTCCACCTTGGGTCGGGTCACAGTCATCAGCTGGATCATCAACGCAAATCTGGTCATCTGGACAGGGAATTCCTGCAATGCCTCCGCAGGCTTGGGGTTCCGATGGCTTACATTTACCTGTGTGATCGATGGAAACGCCTGCAGCAGCTGCGACACATGCATTACTATAGGTCTTGCCATCACAACCACAAACCGGCCTGTACTCTTTTGTGCAAATAGTAGGCTTGGTCTTGCAGACGCCTTGTGCATCAGCGACATTGCATTGACCGATTCCCAGGTCGCAGTACTGTTCATCCGGGCATGTCAATCCCTGGATAGTGCCGCAAATCATTTCGGGTGTTTCAGGAGGTTGTGGCGGCTTGTTATCACAACCTGCCAGCACAAGAGCTGCATAGAAAAGGATTAACCAGGTGACGAGCGTGTTCATCGGATTACCTCCATCCCAGGGGATAGCAGAGCAACGCATGTTGGAGCGCTCCGCTTCGATGCCCGCCAATTAGCCCGGCTAGGCGCAGCTTTGCTATTCATGAAAAGAATAATACCAATCATGCCTTCATTGCCGATTATGGCTACTTTAGTCGAGGCACCCTGCTCAGCCATGAAATTCATTGATACGATGCAAGTCGTAGGGAGGTCAGCATAACGTAATGCCTCTCCGGATTTGTAAAGAACTTCTTCGGATGACAATTGGATTATTTTCAGAAGGGAAGAGAGAAAGCTGTAATTGTGTGCAGGTAGCGCGTCGAGAAGATTATTTTGTAATAAGCCGCCAGGATTAGTCATGATAAATCTCCATACTTTAGGCTGATAGGTCAATGTTAACCGGCAAATTTCATTTTTATCCAAACGAAATTTAGTGTATTTTTAGCACGGATCATGCCGGGCTGGAATAAGGGCAACTACTTATATAATCAGATTGATCTAACGAATTGAAAAAAGAATTGCAAAAAAACCTGATCATCATAAAAGTGTTCAATCAAATGAAAATGAAAGCAGATTTGCAAGTCGGGCTTAGGCGGGAAATCTATTATCCAAACCGATTCTGGATTGCTGGCGGCACTGATATTGCGAGCTGATAATCCTTGGCTAAAAAATTACTCAGAGACTGATTCGGCAGGGCGTTGCATGGTTCGTTGTCCGAAGATGATCTCGAACTGAAGGCCGGCTATCCAGGCGGATTCCCGTTGCTGGTGAAGTTCCTTCCGTGGCCAGTGCATGCCCACCCACGGCTCGACAAAGAACCATTTACGTAAATAACGTTGCCGGTAGATGGCGCGGAAACCATAGTCTTCTACCGGTACTGCGTGGTCGGTTTCGCCCCGACTCCAGATTTCCCCGGCGTAGGCGCGATTGTCGGATTGCAGGTAATACAGCGTGGCCGAGGTGCGCCAGCGCACACCTTCGATGTGCTGGGCGAGGGTGCCGCGGCCAGACCAACGGCCCAGCCAGTGCTCGTCCATGCTAATCTCATAGTCGAGGCGTTGTGACACGCCAAAGCCATCATTGTTACGCCAGAAGCCGACAGACTGCCAACGAAGTTGGCTACGCTCGCTCAATTTGTTTTGTGCTAGATAACGCACGCGTGCATAGGGGTCAAAGTTAAATCCATTACGAAACCCCACTCCCAGCGAAAGCCTACGTCGATCTCGAATGATCGGGTCATAGCCAAATCCGACTAGCCATTCATTGTCGGAGTCAGGAGCGCGAATCAGTGCGGGGTGACTGACATCGTCGCCGGCTATAAATTCATCGAAACCCAACCGACCGATCACAGCGGAGAAGCGATTGCCCAATCGTGGCAGATAAAATCGTGCCCGCAGACTTGCAATCGTCCCCCATCCCTCAGCTTCGTCCCACTTTGGGCCGAGTATAATCCGCCCAAACGATGACGCCGATGTTGATTCATCGGCAGGCTGCTCATCAAACCAACGTTGGTCACCGAAAAAACGATCGACCCAGCGCGCTGTGGCATCCACAGTGGAAGTCACGGAATGCTGCACATGATCAATCCACTGTTTGTCCTCGTTTTCTTTCTTATCCTTGTCTTCCTTGCGCTCGTGATTGTCATTGACCGAGGCGGGCGTGCTGCTGAGATTGTTCTTGCCTTTATGACTAGAAGCGAGCACCGCCATGCTGCTTGTTAGCCATAGGCCGCCGCTAAGCATCAGGGTGATCAAGTGGATTCGGACAAGCTTCATTATATGCACAATGGTTTTAGCGGCGCCTCTACAAGCTCTAAGAAAAACAGGCTACGAGCAAAAAAATAATGACGCTACCTAAAACCAATAGGTTAAGAAATATTTTCTACGAATAGCAAAATATTGTTACGAAGTTTGAATTTTTAGAGCTGCCTTCACTTCTAGGAAACGTTGTTTTTTAGAAAGACAGTTTACCTCAGGAGAGAACGTGCTTTATGAGTGAAAGAGTGGTGTTGCGTGGATATTTCTTTATGTAAATAAAGTTCTAGTTCACATTGTATCGCATATAAATACAATGTGATTCAGATTACTGTGCTTATCTTCTTTGTTTCAAATGACTATTATACAGCCCATAAGAATCGCTCTTATGAATCTCTTTAATAAACCCTGATTCTAGCAAGGATTATCTGATTTTATCCTTGTAATTTTTATGACATGAATTAGGGGTATTATTCAGATAAGCACGATACTGAAGTAAATGCAGAAGGAAAACTGTCAACCAGAAAGAACGTATCAGAAGTAAGGTTATTGGATACGAATTTCACTTTTAAATCCAGGAGGACTATAAAATGAAAACTAAATCAGTCAACTCTTTGGCTATAGGGATAAAAAAACTTTTATCGGGATTGTCCATTATGATAGTCATGTTTGCTGTCATGCCATCGTTTACCTTTGCTGCGGGTAGTACGCACGGTATTCTCGTATTGGCCAGCGCGGATCTCGAGTCGTCCAGCTGTGACTATGTCGGTGATGTATGGGGGACTTCCGGATGGGGTAAATCCTCATTAACGGTGTGGAAACACAAGGCAGAACACAAAGCCATGAAAATGGCTAAAGATCTCAATGCAACTCATGTGTATTGGGAAGGTCAATCGACCGGTGGTTATGGTTCTAGTCCGCAGGCTCATGGAAGAGCTTACCGTTGCGATGGATCAGGCAAAGCAAGCGAGATTGCTTCTACAGATGATAAAGCTAAGTCACAGCTGAACTAGTTGCGATTGGTTCAGATAGTTTTTGTTGTTTAGCTAAGCAGTGATTGCTTGCTGCTTAGCATATATCCCCAAATAATCCTTGAAATTTATTATTTCTGTATCCACTGACCGCTGCTATTCTGCACCCAGGTACCAGCAGGTATCTGCTTGAATATCTCTACGGCATAAACCTTTCCAACTTCATCAATACTCACGCCTTGAGCATTGGCCTTTTGCTGATAAATAGCTCTGCGCTTAGCATTGATAGCGTTAGCTGCTGCTTGAGCACTGGGGTTTCTTGCAACCACATAACCTGTCAGGCTTTCACCAATCGCGCCTGATGCGCGGAGCTGTTCAAGATTATCGGCCCATGCTGGCATCACGCCGAGTGATAGTATCAGTAGGGTGAAGCTCATAATTTTTAACAGAAATTTTATATTCAGAATGCTTCGAATACGCAGCATGTTGTTCTCCTTATCGAACTAATTTGAGGGCTAGAAAATATTCGGGTTGGCCTTGATATCTTTCTGTGCTTCTTCTTCAAGTTTTACACGAATATCGGCATCTAGCTTGATATTGAGGTTAATGGTGATAGGTTCTTGTGGTGGTTCGACCTTGACCGTTGGCGTGCAGGACGTGATCGCTAGGCTGCAAAACGTGAGCCATATTATGGCGGGCGCTATTTCTATTATTCGATGAATTTTTTGCATGGTTGTACTCCTTTTTTATTGATCTGGGCGCAGTGTGGTCATCGAGTCTGGTAATTAGCATAACAGCATATAAACTACGACTCTATACAATTTAGTTCAGCGAAATTTAACGAAGCCTGAATAAATCACTCATAACTTCGTTGGATAATGTGTGGCCTTGACTAATCGTCTCCAGAATCTTGCCAATATTACTTTCAAGATTAATATTCAATCTAAACATCTGTCCCGCTTTAACATCCGGATTATTTCCCAGCAGCGAGAGGGTGGCTACCAGGTCGTGTGCAGCAGACTTATTGAGTTCTAATGATAATTCAGTATAGTAAAAATTCTGCAGAGCCTTAAGTAATAAATCCATTTCTTTACCCGCATTAGCCAACATTTGCGGTGCTTTTGGGGATTGAAAGTGCAGTATGCCGGACGTTTCGGCAGCGAAGTGGCTATTGTGGATAGCGACCTGGTTCCCCTCGAGTGTAATGGGGATGCTGCCAGTGAGACGACCATCTCCTGTCAATCCTTCTACTTGAAGCAGATCGAAAAGGACTGCAAGATCGATATTGTCCACGAGTATTACGAAGTCATTGCGAGTAGAAGTCAGATCGATAGTGGTGGGTACTAAGGATATTATCCCGCCGATCGTAAAGAGTTGCGCTTTATCCAGAATGACGCGAGGTGGTGAGTTTTTAATTTGATAAGAGGCTACCAGGCTTTCCATGGGGAAACCGGGGTCGATACGGCGAATGGTGAGTGTCTGCGCGGGTGAACTGCTAGGTGACATCAAGTCATTCAAATTGAGCGTTGCATTTAGATCCGTTACTTTAGTGGCTTGGTAAGCGAACGATACATCATCGAGATCAACGAGGGCGCTGCTGTGCATGCCTTCCTTAGACCACTTGAACTGAGCGCTGGCGCTGACTAGGCCCCTCATATCCTTTAGCTGGGCAAGGCTGGGTAAAAGCATTTCAGGTTGCAAGCCCCCCGGTGCAAAATCCAAAGGCGTTATTTCTATTTTCAATGCGCCTTCACCACTATCAAATACTTGCTCGCCAGTGAGTCTTAAATAATGCCTGTCTGGCACGCCGCCGGTGGCGCTCATCGAATAAACCCTAGGTTTTCCATGACTGGATTTGCTCATAACATGGCCGGCAAGGGAAATAGGCGCAAAAAAAGGTGCCGATGCCTGATGATACAATCGACCAATGGTGAAGTCAGCAATCTTGCCCGTTTCGGTAGTGCCAAGATGTAGCGTGGTTGCTATATTCTCCAGATGAATATCGGCTTGCGGCAGAGCAATGCGCATATCATGCATGCTGCCTTGACCTTGGTATTGTCCGCCTGCTTCGCGTTTTCCGCTCAGGGTAATTTTTCCGGGGTGGATGTGCGCGTCGATTGCCTGAGTTTCTTGCTGCTGCAGGCGCAAAGACAGCGCAGTAGGAGTTGCCACCAGGCGATGACTGAATGCTAGGCCTTGCGATCTGCTTGCCAGTTCGATATCAGTCTGGGAGATAGACAGGCTGAGAGGGCCCTGAAAACTAACATCATTGATTGGCGCAATCGCGCCAAGCGAAATCCGTCCCGGCTTTTGCAGTCCCATGCGCCAGGTATCGTGATCAAGACTAATCTGCATCGGTAGGGCAACAGATAGCTGGCGGATAACCAGTGGTCCGGCAGCCAATTGGCTTCCTTCTGCAAGCAAATCAAGCGTACCTGCCCAGGTATCCGGTGATCCATGGATACCCCCTGTGAGTACGATCCGATCAATGACTGTATCAGCGTAACGAATGCCTGTGGTTTGCAACGTGAAATCACTCATTGTGAATGCAGTCAGCCTATTTTGGTCGTTCAAGCTCATTTCGGTGAGGGCGCTGAGGTGAGCTTGAGTTTTGTCGGTAGAGAGTATGGCCAGGGTTGTAATAATCAAAGTCGTGCTATCCGTCTGGCGGGTGAGATTGATTTGCGCCGGTTGATTATTCGGCCCGGTCATACGCAACTGCCCACCATCGGAAAAGTAGTTTGCTGCTTCAATGGGTAGACCGAGACTGGCGAGCCAATCAGGATAAAGTCTGGATGCGCCAAGTTCGCTGTCGTCTGCCAGGATGATCTTGCCAGAGCCTTCGTCAAGCGCGATGTTTAATCCGAGCTTGCCAGTAACATTCGATGCTTTCTGTGGATAGTTGAGCCCTTGCAGTTCAAGATGAGCTTGTCCTGTCAGTGTGCTATGGTGCAACCAAGTCAAGTTAGTTAAATCCTGATTGCGGAGTTCTTGAAAAGTGGGTATCTGTCCACGCGCTATGATTTCGAATGCGACAGATCCCTGACTTGGCTGAGCAAGACCGACCAATGACCAGGGGAAATGGCTGGCTGCGCCATCAGCATAAAAAGTAAGATCGAAATCGGGTGCATCGAGGTAGTCACGCACGGCAGCATCCCACTGTGCCACAAGGGTGTCCTCATTGGCCAGGAGTTCTCCGGTTAGTTGTGCGTTTGATTCATCTATTTTCAAATCAAGTTTTGCTTGTTCAAAGACAGGAGTAGGTGCTTGTTCCACTGATTCGTTCCGTGTTAGAAGGATATCGGATAGCATGAGCTGGGCATTGATGTGCTGCGGCCGCATAGCCATCAACGCGAAAGTCACATCGCCCGCTAGGCCGGCAATGTGTACTGCGGGCAAGCTCAGCATCCCTTCCGAAACAATGATTTTGCCTTGGAGATCGCCTTGGGCGCCTAGGGTTGCCATAAGCCTGCTTTTAGCTCGGCCGGGTGGTCCGGTAATGTCAGCGCCAAACTGCGCGGCTTGAACGCCTGTTTGATCTTGATCGACGTTACCGGCCAAAGCGATGACAAAATTACCCAGCTCGGAACGCAGATGAATATTTGCGTTGAGCAGCGAAATGGCTGGCAGCCTGAGTGGGCCAGAATTTTCTGCAGTGGATGGGATCAGGGGTTGCAGGGAGCCCAAAGGAGGCTGCCCACTACTTAAGTCAAGCGCGACTTGCAAGCCACTTATTTCAACTGAGGGCAACTTGCCGGCGAACAGGTCCGGAAGACGCCAGGTGATGAGGATGTGATCGACTTGCAATTCCCGATCGGTGCCCACGGCTAGGTTGCGTAATAGCAGGTGGTTGAATGAAACACTTGCGACGGAAAGGGAGTGCGCCGGAATGCCTTGTTTGTCTAGTTGATGATTGAGGATGGCCGTTAGTAAGGGAATGCGAAAAATATAAAGGCCAATCCCGCTTATGAAAATGAATCCAACCAGTGTCAACAGCCATGTACGCGGACGTCTATTCATGGAACTAGGATACGTTGTATATCAGGAGGAAAGCAGCGACAGATCATGATTTTCATCATAGCATAGGACTGTTGCATAATGACAGAATCAGCGGCTATCCAGAATTGCCTTGACCACATCCTGACAATCGTAGAAAGATTGCTGATAAATAAAGTGCGTTCGTAACGATAAATACTGCGAGAGGAGAAGCATCATTTCTGACCAGCGTGATTATTATGAGGTGCTTGGCGTTGCCAAGGAAGCCGATCAGAAGGCGATCAAGGATGCTTTTCGTACCCTTGCGCTGAAGTATCACCCGGACCGCAATAAAGAACCTGGCGCTGAGGAGCGTTTCAAGGAAATTGCCGAGGCTTATGCAATTCTTTCTGATCCCAAGAAGCGGGCTGAGTATGATGCACGCGGGTTTGCCGGGGTAGCAGGGACTAGTCGGGAAGACTTGTTTAGTGGCATCAATTTTGAGGACATTTTTGGTGGACTCAATTTTGATTTTGGTATGGGTAACTTGTTTGATGGTTTCTTCCGGCGGCGCAAAGCGCAGACAGGGCCACCTCGTGGCGCGAATATCGAGTTGGATCTTTATGTGACGCTGGAGCGGGTTGCCGCCGGGGGAGAAGAGGTCGTTCATTTGACACGACCAGCGCCTTGTTCTGCGTGTCATGGTACAGGCGGCGAGGGAGGTGTTGCGCCTCGTAAATGTGAGGCATGTGGCGGAACTGGGCGCATTACACACAATCGCCGTGAGGAAAAAGAACATCTACTGATACAGCAGATCATGCCTTGTTCAGCCTGTCATGGGCGCGGCAGCATCAATGATCACCCTTGCCCGGTATGTCATGGCAGTGGCGAGATCGAACAGGAGGAAACACTGACCGTAACAATTCCGGTAGGTATTGAGGAAGGAATGGCGCTGCGCATTGCGGGTAAAGGCATGCCTGGCCCAGCACCTGAGGGTGTGGCCGGGGACTTGTTTGTTGTGGTACGCACGCGAGAAGATAGGCGTTTCGAGCGAGCAGGGGCTGATTTGCTGCAAACAGTTGATCTATCCCTAACCGATGCAGTGCTTGGCACCACGCTGAATGTGCATACCTTGGAGGGGTCGATCGATGTGACCGTGCCTGCCGGCACGCAGCCTGATGCAGTGTTGCGTTTAAAAGGGAAGGGATTGCCGGTTTTCAGGAGTGATCGACACGGGGATCTTTATTTACGCATTCGTTTGAAAGTGCCGGAACATCTCTCCCGTGAGCAGCGCGAATTGTACGAGCAATTGCGTGCGATCGAGCATAAAGCGCAGTAACATGATGGACGTGTTCATAGCTTAACAAACCGTGCGGAATGACAACTAAACTGAGACCCATACATCACTTGCCCGTCAAAATCCTGCCGCAGCCGGATGAGACCACCTGTGGACCGACTTGCCTGCATGCGGTTTATAACTATTGGAGGAAGAACGACCCGCTAGAGGATATCATTGCTCGCACGCGCAAGCTGGAAAGCGGTAGTGGCACCTTTGATGTTTTTCTGGCGTGTGACGCCCTGCGCAATGGCTTCCAGGCGACGATTTATACTTACAACTTGAAGGTATTTGATCCAACCTGGTTTGCAGCAGGTGTGGATATTGCCGAGCGGTTACAACGGCAACGAGCCGTTAAAACAGATCGCAGATTGCGCTATGTAACGGAAGGTTATCTGGAATTCCTCAGTCTGGGAGGGCGGCTGCGGTTGGCTGATCTTTCTCATGCGTTGATTCATGGCCTGCTGCGCCGGGGTGTGCCGATTCTGACTGGCTTGAGCTCGACGTTTTTGTATCGGGTTGCGCGCGAATATGGGCCAAATGATGTGCCGGACGATATACGGGGGGCTCCAGCAGGGCATTTTGTGGTCATCACAGGTTATAACCGCGCTAAACGCACCCTGCTGGTGGCAGATCCTTATGGGCCGATGCAGGAGTACTGGTGCAATATCGACCGGGTGATCTGTGCAATTCTACTGGGTATCGTCACGTATGATTCCAATTTGCTGGTCATCCATCCTTCTCAAATTCTCGAACAGCCTAGGATCCTGGATGCCCCGGTAGATCGCTAATTCTTGCGTTAACATTATGAATATTCTTGCCTTGCAACAATTCCCCTCTTCACCTGTTAGGCGTCACCGCTCCAGTGCGGATTGCGCGATTTTATGGACTCATGACTGTGTGGCAGCGCCTTGGAATAGAATGACTATTCCGCGTCGTTGCGCTTGTCCTGCCCCCCTGAAACCGCACGCTTCATCCCGTCCAGCCGAAGAATCCAGGATGATTGAATTGCCATGAGCATCCTCATTGTTGTGAACAACCCGCGTGACTGGCCTTTGGCGATACCAGACGTGACGGTAGTATCTGCCAGGGTATATCTGACCGATCCGGCCTATGGCAGTCAGTTGAGAGCACGGATATTCAATCTGTGTAAATCCTACCGTTACCAGAGTCTTGGCTATTATGTCTCGCTGCTCGCAGAGGCACGCGGGCATAAGCCTTTTCCCCGGGTAAACGCTATCGAGGATCTGCAATCACCCGGTTTGGTGCGGTTGATTACCGAAACGATGGATAGGCAGGTACAAAAATCCCTTGCCGTTCTCAAATCGGAGCATTTCGAACTCAGCATCTATTTTGGCCGCAATATGGCCAAACATTATGATCAACTTAGCCGCCAGTTGTTTAATTTACTGCAAGCGCCGTTGTTACGCGCCTATTTCGATCGCCACGGAGATCAGTGGCGTCTGCGTGGCATCAAGACGATTGCGGCTAACGATATTCCACCGCAACATCAGGATTTTGTCGTGCAGGCTGCAAAAGATTATTTTTCGGGGCGTAAACCATGGGCACACAAACGAGTTGCTCCACGCTATGACCTGGCCATTCTGCATGATCCAAGCGATCCTGAGCCGCCATCCAATGCCAAAGCGATGAAGCTTTTTGAGAAAGCAGCGGAGAACCTGGGCATGCATGTTGAAACTATTACCCGCGCTGATCTCGGGCGCTTGCCCGAATTTGATGCGTTGTTTATTCGGGATACGACCTATGTCAATCATTACACTTATCGCTTTTCGCGGCAGGCGGCAGCAGAAGGCTTGGTCGTAATCGACGATCCGAATTCCATCCTCAAGTGCAACAACAAGGTTTATCTGGCTGAACTCATGACGCGGCATCGCATTCCCATTCCAAGAACCTTGCTGGTGCATCGGGATAACGTCGAGCAGGTGATTCCTGCGCTTGCTTTGCCGTGTGTGCTTAAGCAGCCGGATAGTTCATTCTCGGTAGGGGTGGCTAAGGTCGCCTCAGAAGAAGAGTTGCGTCACAAGGTGAACGAGCTGCTGAACAAATCGGAGCTAATCGTCGCTCAGGAATATCTGCCGACCGAATTCGACTGGCGGGTAGGCATACTCGATCGCCGACCGCTGTTCGTCTGCAAATACTTCATGGCGCCGGGGCATTGGCAGATTGTCAAGCATGGCGAGCAAAAACGTGATTACATCGAAGGCTTGACGTTGGCAGTATCCCTGGAAGAAGCCCCGTCCAAGGTAATAAAGATAGCACTCAAGGCAGCCAACCTGATCGGGGATGGATTGTATGGCGTGGATATCAAGCAGGTCGGCAATAAATGTTACGTCATCGAGATTAATGATAATCCTAATGTCGATGCCGGTAATGAAGACGGTATACTCAAGGAGGCGATATATCAACAAATCATGACAGTGTTCCTGCATCGATTGGATAGACGCAAGCAAGGAGGTGGATGGTGAAGAGCGTACTGCCGGTTTTTTCCGGCTACGGTGTTGAACTGGAATACATGATCGTCGATCGCGCAAGTCTTTCCATTCTGCCTATAGCAGATGAACTGCTGCATAATCTTTCAGGCGAGTATGTTTCTGAGGTCAGGTGCGGTCGGCTGGCTTGGTCGAATGAGCTTGTGCTGCATCTGATTGAACTTAAGAATGCCCATCCTGAAGCAGCCGTTGAATCGCTGCCTGGGCTGTTTCAGCAAGAAATTCAACGCATCAATCGCCTGCTTGCACCCGAGGGCGCAAGGTTGATGCCGTCTGCCATGCACCCCTGGATGAACCCCCGCTTGGAAACAAAGCTATGGCCGCATGACAATGCAGCAATTTACCGCACGTATGATCGTCTCTTTGATTGCAAGCGTCATGGCTGGGCCAACCTGCAGAGCATGCATCTGAATCTGCCTTTTGCCGATGATGCGGAATTTGCCCGTTTGCATGCCGCCATCCGGCTGATATTGCCTATTCTGCCAGCGTTGGCGGCAAGTTCACCGGTCGCAGAAGGGAAATTGACGGGCCTGCTGGATACCCGCATGCATCATTATTTGACGCATCAGATGGCAGTGCCCTCGACCATGGGAAAAGTGATACCGGACACGATTACGAGCCGTGCCTGCTATGAAGCGCAGATTCTAACGCCGATGTACCGTGATATCGCGGCACAAGACCCGGAAGGCATTTTACGGCATGAATGGCTCAATGTCCGGGGCGCCGTTGCCCGCTTCGTCCGCAATGCCATTGAAATCCGTGTGATCGATGTGCAGGAATGCCCGCATGCTGACTTGGCCATCGCTGCGGTCGTGTGCAATGTTGTGCATGCATTGTATGATCAGCGAACGGCATCGCTTGCAGAACAGCAAGCGATCAGCACGGATAGCCTGGTCAAGATTTTGCGTGACTGTATACGGGATGCGGAGCAGACCAGGATCATGGACCCAAACTATCTGGCACTGCTGGGTTTTTCAGCTCCTCAGTGTGAAGCGAGGGAGCTATGGCAACATCTGATTGCAACGATGATACCTCATGAGACACGACAGCCGTGGCAGAATGCATTAACCGCTATTCTGGAACAAGGCCCGCTGGCGCGTCGTATTTTGCGGGCTGTTGGTCAGGATCTCAGTCGGGCGCGACTGCAGGCCGTCTATCGCGAATTATGCGATTGTTTGGAGGAGGGGCGGCAGTTTCTTCGAGTTAGTTTAAGATAAAGCTAGGAGAAGCGGGATATGATTCTTTATTTCTGTCTTTGAAGAATCTGAAGTTATATCTGATCAGCACATGATCGTTATAATATAAGACTGGCTAGACTGGCTAGAATATAATAAGGAGTTATCATGCAAAGTGAATGGCAATTGCAGGAAGCCAAAAATAACTTAAGTCGGCTTATCAAGCAAGCAACGGGTGGTGAACCTCAGATCGTTACGGTGCACGGTAAGCCAGCAGTAGTTGTGGTATCTGCAGATGAATACGCGCGCCTTACTCATTCATTGCACCGAGGTAAGCTGTCTTCTACATTGTTGCGTCCTGATATTGCGGCTGATGACTTGGATACAACACGCAGTCACGATAGGGGACGTGATGCAGTGTTATGAGTTGGCTGCTGGATACTTGTGTTCTTTCCGAATATGTAAAGAAAGCCCCAGCACCAAGGGTGATTGCTTGGTTAGATGATCAGGACGAAGCTAGTTTGTACCTCAGTGTTATCAGTCTGGGAGAGATTGGAAAAGGCATCCTGAA
>CAYNXU010000008.1:14805-21377 GCA_964401225.1 uncultured Nitrosomonas sp. | reverse complement strand
AGCGGAATAAAATAACCCTGCAACAGCAGAAGGGCGGACGGTAACCATAAAACCTCCCTTATTTCGACAGTCTTAACATAAGGGTAATCTACGAAAAATCAATGCAGCACCAATTCAATTCATATAGAACTTGAATTCGCCGAATAAAATCAGCAGCCGTTAAGATTGAATGGGACTCAGTAAATAGATCAACGTACCCGATATACTAATCAAGACAAGCCATTCAAGATAATGCCGATCTTCAGAGTATTTAGGATTCATTTGCGGTAAAATCACACGTGAAAAAAGCACTCTAACTGTAACCAAACGAGAACTCAACTTGACTGCGTCTAATCCACCCCAAAAACCATCACATTTTTCCTATCGCGATGCCGGCGTTAATATCGATGCAGGCAATCTTCTGGTTGAAAAAATCAAACCATTCGCGCAGCGAACATGGCGCCCAGAAATTTTGGGTGGGATCGGTGGTTTCGGCGCATTATTCGAAATTCCTCAGAAATACCGCCATCCTGTATTGGTATCGGGAACTGATGGTGTAGGCACCAAATTAAAGCTTGCATTCGAGTTTAACTGGCACGACAGCATTGGGATCGATCTGGTTGCCATGAGTGTTAATGATATACTCGTCCAGGGTGCAGAACCACTGTTCTTTTTAGATTACTTCGCTTGCGGCAAATTGGATGTCGAAATTGCCGCCCGAGTTGTGCAAGGCATTGCTGTAGGATGTGAACAAGCAGGATGCGCTTTGATTGGCGGAGAAACAGCAGAAATGCCTAGCATGTATCCAGATGGCGAATACGACCTTGCCGGCTTCGCTGTAGGTATCGTTGAGAAAGATAACATTATCAACGGTTCCACTATTTCAGAAAATGATGTCATTTTGGGAATAGCATCCAATGGCGCACATTCCAATGGTTTTTCGCTGATCCGCAAGATCATGGAAAAACATTCTATCGACTTAAACACCCCGTTTGGGGATAACAGTCTAGTAGAAACCATCATGGCACCAACCCGCATCTATGTAAAACCTCTGCTAGCATTGCTCAGTCAATTGCCTATAAAAGGTCTAGCTCATATTACTGGGGGCGGGCTACTTGAAAATATTCCACGCATCCTTCCCGCAGCAACAATGGCCAATATTCAGAAGAGTTCCTGGGAAATCCCCCCGCTATTTCATTGGCTACAACAGCAAGGCAATGTCACTGATGAGGAGATGTTCCGGGTTTTCAATTGTGGCGTAGGCATGGTGTTGGTGGTTGCGCCTGAGCATGCTGACGAAGCGATGGCTATTTTGCATGACTGTGGAGAAACCATCTGGCGAATCGGCCATATCAAACATCGCTCTACTGACAAGCCAGCTATTACAATTAGCTAATCAGCAACGTCATATGAAATCGCTGGTTATCCTTATTTCTGGTCGAGGTAGCAATATGCAATCACTATTTGATGCAAACCTCCCAGTCAGTAGCATCACTGTCATTAGCAACAACCCGACAGCAGCAGGATTAGATATCGCAAGATCACGCCGTGCCCAAACGCATGTGGTTGACCACCGTATTTATCCTGATCGCATGACATTTGATGCGGCTTTAGCAGAAACAATCGATTCCTGTCAGCCCAGCCTAATTGCACTCGCTGGTTTCATGCGCATTCTTGGAGACAGCTTTGTAAATCGTTATCAGAATCGGTTAATCAACATTCACCCTTCGCTCCTACCCGCTTTTTCGGGTCTAAATACGCATGCTCGTGCTTTACAAGAAGGTGTGAAAATTCATGGCTGCACTGTCCACTTTATCACTCCACAATTAGATCATGGCCCCATCATTATTCAAGCTGCCGTACCGGTACTACCTGCAGATACTACGGAAACGCTGGCTGCACGCGTACTTCAGCAAGAACATCTAATTTACCCACAAGCCGTGCGCTGGTTCTTGGAAGACCGTCTCACGCTTATCAATGGCTGTGTAAGCATCCGGGAAGCCACCCCAGAACTCCATACATTATATTCACCTCGTTTAGATCAATGAAAAATTGCCTCAAGCACATTGATGGCCCAAAAATAGATTTTTACAAACCCTTAACGAACATGTTTCGCCACTCATGAAAATCACCGCATCATCTCATGAGTTAATCTGAGACACTTTCGAATCACTATTTACCTAATTAATCATGCGCCCAACGCTTGCACAACTTGATATGGCCACAGCAGCCCTACGCACGGTATTACCGCTAAAGTCTCCCGCTGATACCCTGCTCCGCCAATTTTTTCGCGAGCACCCTCTGGCAGGTCAAAACGATCGAGCTATCATTGCAGAAATTGTATTCGGTATTTTGCGTCACAGGTTTTTTCTGGAGCGTCTGACTGAGAAAGCAACGCCGCGCGCATTATTACTGGCATACCTAGTCAAATTTGCGGGTATGAATTTGCGTGAGCTGGATAATCTTATAAATGAGAGTGAAGCAAAATGGCTCGCTCACATCAAAGCAGTTACATTGACGTCACAACCACTCGTTATTCAAGCTGAAATTCCTGAATGGTTAATGGAAAAGTTACAAAAGTTTTTGCCAGATGACGAGATTCTCAAATTAGGTCAGGCATTACAGCTTCCCGCACCGTTAGATTTACGCGTTAACACACTACTCGCGAAACGCGAAGAGATACTTACAGCCTTAAATCAGAAAGGCATTGAAGCGCATCTTACGCCCTACTCGCCTATCGGCATTCGCCTGACTGGCAAACCTGCTATTAACAAAGATCCACTATTTCTCTCCGGTAAAATTGAAGTGCAGGATGAAGGTAGTCAGATTCTGGGTTACTTGCTCGCACCTCGACGCGGAGAAATGATTGTTGATTTTTGTGCAGGTGCAGGAGGTAAAGCATTGATGCTTGGCGCGCTCATGCAATCTCGGGGACGTATTTATGCTTTCGATGTTTCAGAAAAGCGGCTCAACAATCTAAAACCACGCCTTAAACGCTCGGGTTTATCCAACTTACACCCCCAACGTATAAGCAGTGAGAATGACGTCAGATTAAAACGTTTATATGGAAAAATAGATCGCGTACTCGTTGATGTACCTTGCAGCGGTTTAGGTACATTACGTCGCAACCCCGATTTGAAATGGCGACAAACTCCGCAAAGTATCGAAGAATTAAAGGTCAAGCAAGCAGCTATTCTTTCTTCAGCAGCAAATTTGCTGAAGCCAGGTGGAAGACTGGTGTACGCAACCTGTAGTCTACTGCCTGAAGAGAACCAGGAGATTATCGAACATTTTCTCGCACAAGATACACGTTTCTCCCGATTGAATTGCGCAAGTATGTTAGCACAACAAGGCATACCTCTGGACACAGGAGAATATTTGCAATTATCTCCGGCACTTCATCAAACTGACGGTTTTTTTGCAGCAGTTCTAGAACGCATGAAAGAAAATCCAGCAGAAAACAAGGCCTAACATCAAATTTTCAGAGAACGAAACACTTCATTCGCCGGAGATGGCTTGCCAATATAATAGCCTTGCGCGAAATCCACCTCCATTTTCTCCAGCAACAGCAGCACTTCTTCATTCTCAACAAATTCAGCAGTAATTTTCTTACCAAATCCCCTAGCTACGCTACATAGGGCTTTAACTAAAATTTGGTCCGCAGGATTACTGACTAGATTCCGCACAAATGAACCATCTATTTTCACAGCATCAACAGGTAGTTCTCTCAAATAATAAAATGATGAAAAACCCACACCAAAATCATCTAGCACAAAGCCGCAACCCAGCTCTTTAATTTCACGAAGGAGATTCCGTGTACCAGGCAAATTATCCAGTGCCGCAGTTTCAGTGATCTCAAACATTAAAAGCGTGGGATCGACGTGATTACGCGACAGCTCTCGCCTAATCAATGGCAATAATTCCGGATCATTGAATGCATGCGCTGACAGATTGATTGATAAACGAATGCGATTACCTGATTTATTGATTTCAGCTGCTTGCGCAACCGCCTTGCGCAACACCATATGATCAATTTCATGAATCAATCCTGTATGCTCAGCAGCCGCAATAAAGGCAGCTGGCGAATGAATGGTACCGTCCTTGTCACGCATACGCAGCAACACCTCATACTGCATGATGGTTCTGTCACTTAGCGCCATTATCGGCTGTAAATAGAGCAGATACTTATCATACAAATTAGCATACTCAATTTTCTCTTTCCAATGCACCAGTGTATACATTCGCTCTCTTGCTTGATCATCATTGGAAAACAGATGCCAGGTACCCCGTCCTATTTCCTTAGCCTGATACATAGCAAGATCAGCAGCGGCCAATAAATCATGGACATTGTTGCCATGTTCCGGGAAAAGCGCAATACCAACACTCGCCGCGATTTTATAAGTTCTATTATTTACGGTCAGTTGCGTTTCATTTAGACGAAGTAGAATTTTCTTTGCAACTTCAATAGCTCCATTTGCGGTAACTTCCGGCAGAATGACCGCAAACTCGTCCCCTCCCAAGCGCCCTGTAACATCAGCAGCACGGATTGTTTGGGACAACATATCAGCAACCATCTTCAACAAAGCATCGCCCGCTTGGTGCCCGCTAGTATCATTGATATATTTAAACCGATCAAGATCAAAAAATAACAATGCACCTGGATGTTGGTATCTCTCCGCCCAAGCGATTATCTGTTCGAGCTCTTCACTAAATCGACGTCGATTGTAGAGATTTGTCAACGGATCATGATCAGCCAACCATGCTAAGTGACCTTCTACACGCTTGTATTCCGTAATATCCAAACCAACTGAGAGTACTGAAGGATCCTCTGCAGATTGCCACGACAGTCGGGAATGCAACCAAACGATATGCCGTTTTGTGCCATCATTACAAAGCGTAATTGTTTCATGCTTCAGTTGTTCGCGGTGGCCGAGACGTATCTCTTCCAAATATTCCCTGAGATTTTCCTGCTCGTCATCTGGAGATAGTATTTCAAGAAAAGGTTTTCCCCGGATCTCTTCCTCAGTATAACGCATGAGCATCTCGCCATATGCATTCAGCATAATTATTTCGCCATCAACATTCTGAGTCAGCACGATAACCTGAGCCGTATCAAGCAAATGTGAAATAAAATTTTTCTCCCGACTGAGTTCATCGCGCTGCTGAACAAGTAGCTTTGTACGATAAGCGACTTTACCCTCAAGCTTCTCGAGTTTATGGGATAGATTTATTGCCGCTTCATAAAGAAGATCGATCTCATCTTTTAAGGATTGTTTCCGATCAACAGAAGAAAGCGTCGCACGAAAAATCCCGAAACTTCCTCCCGCTAGCAGTGGCAGAGTAAATACAATATGCTTGAGTCGTGTAAGCGGTTTCGCAAGAATAATAAACAATAATATTCCCGATAACATTAAACCGATTAAGCCAAAGATAACTATACGCCAAGTAGATTCCCGGATGGTTTCCATGGTCGTTGTGATATCCGTAAGGACGATCAAGTGCGCCTGATCTATTACGCTGATCCCTTGTAATGGAAGTAGCTTTAGTCTCTGGTAGCGTTTTTTCCTTTCAATTTGCACACCATGTTTAAGACTAATCGGATTCGGGTGCATTTTAGCGGCTTGATTAAGAATCTTGAGATTCTTCTTTCTATTGGTCAATGCCGCAAGACGCATTCCCCATTCAGGAAACCATAAATAATTATGATTGGTTTCATGTTTTTCTTCTTTCAGAAGTAATCCAATATCCGAGCCAAATGTGCGTTTAAAACCCAAAAAGACATCTGTAAGCGAAGCACCGATAACAATTGTTCCTGCACGAACACCCTCTACCAGAAGCGGCTCAATCGTATACTGTATACAACTTTCAATACATATTAACGGATTAGCTGGTTGCTCATGCAAATTGACTTCACGGACATTCTCCAAAATAAGCGTATCTCGATGCACATTCGCATCAAAACTGTCCCATCCTACCAACAGTTGATTAGTCTGATCGTAAAATCTTACAACTTCTATCCCGTTCTGAAGCTGAAGTAATGGCCAGTGATGCTCAAATGCATCGGCAATTTGCTTATTATTTTGCGCGATTAAGGCTGTATCCATTCCTTTCAGAAAAGGAATCATTCTGATTAATTGATGTGAATCCTGCGATATTTGATAAACCAGCTTCTCTACCTCTCTAACATATCGCTGATTCAGCAACTCGCTTTGCTGATCGAAATTATCAATTAGACTTCTGTAGTTAATAACACTGAATATCGTCACTACTACCAGCAGAATGACGCTGCTAAGTAATGAAATCTTCCATTTTAGACTAACGAATTTAGAGGATTCACGATGAACTGATTCGATCAGTTGATTAGTTTTTTTAGAAGAGCCCTGTTTCATGCGGATTCCCGCTTAGAAGCGGTAAGAAATCTGGGCAGCAAAAAGATTCCAATGCCGATCGGTTAACGCAGGTAAATTAGTGTTGCTAGGATCTCGATTATCCAATTGGGAAAGCCAACCAGTTCCATTGACATAATGATACTCGGTACGCAACATAACCGAAGGAGTAATGTTCCAGCGTAACCCCACAGTCAAATCCTTGGC
>CAYNXU010000008.1:0-14705 GCA_964401225.1 uncultured Nitrosomonas sp. | reverse complement strand
GCAACATAACCGAAGGAGTAATGTTCCAGCGTAACCCCACAGTCAAATCCTTGGCGAATCGGCTATATGCTGGAAAATGTGCTGCATTCTCCGGTTTTCCTCTTTTTGTATATATTTCCTTCCTGTTAGCATAGAATTCACTGCCATCACGATCACTTCTATCCGCAAAATACACATCATAACGTAGTACACCCTCCCACGATGGGCTAAACCGATAAATACCCTGAAAATAGAAACTCTCCCCCGTATAATCAAGATTCATAGTATCAAAATTTTTACGCTCAATATCACGCAAAGCGTACTCAGAAGTGAGGCTCCAGCGTTCGGAATTATATTGCGCAGAAAAAATTATTGGGGTAAATTGAAATGAACCCGACGAAATAGGATCATTTAAGGCTGGATTATAGCCCACATTGACTTGCGCTCCACTTATGCCCAGTCTAATACGCCCTCCATCACGCTCATAAATTAAACGTCCTATATAGGACAATCGGGTCGTAAGATCGCCCAGCCGATCTCCTCCCAAAATAGCCCATTCAGTAGCCCGATCGCCTACTTGTGGAAAAACCACCCCAAACTGAACAGTAAAGTCACCCCATTCTGAACGTGACTCACCATAAAACTGCACGCCATCCGAGGCAAGTCCCAGATTACGCGTGCGATCAAAATAGATCGATTGGGGCAATAAAATGCTCGGTCGTGTGAAGGGTACATCTCGAGTATCATTATAAAAGCCAAGGGGATTCTTGGTTCTACCTAAACGCAAACCCAGCTCATTGGTTTCAGTCGATATCGCAGTATAATCCACAAACCCGTAATCAACACGAATCCCGCCTTTACTATCTTCACCTGCTTGACGTGACAGCAATTGCCCTGAAAACTGGAGATTCGCCAGCGGTCGATAGGATGCATTCACTCCATTTTCTCTAAAATCGGTACTGCCTGCACCCCTGCTACTGTCTCCAAACACATCATTTTTTGATCCCAGTGTATTAACATAGCCCTGACTCAAAAACCCATGAATCTGAAGACCATTCAATTTCGGTGTCTCTGCCGCACTTGCCCATGATGAATACATAACAACAAATAGTATCGCTACCCGCGCCAAGGAGATAACTCTAATAAGATTATTAATCAACATGAAGAATCCGGACACTGTCATTTATATTAACTCTCTTCAAATAGCCAATAGCCCCTGGGGTACTAGCAACACGTGCTAACATTTCATCTTCGGAATTTACGAGAAAGGGAGCCTGGCCAGTTCCTGAGAAGATAAGCCGATCCCACCCTGAACGTAATTGGTAAGGAAAGATATTGAGTTTCTCTTTTGCGAAAAGATTGTGTAACGGGGCATCATCAGGCAGCACATACACCCTGACGGGCAAACCATCCGGCCACGTTTTCTGGCGCATACTAAAAATTGCTCGCAGTGAATTTCTGGAAAGATGCGAGACACTTACACCAGAATGAACAACTGCTTCGACAGAAGATTCAGTTTGCGAGGCACTGACAGTAATTGGCCCATAGACTAATATTAAGAGCAGAAAAATTCTGCGAAAACAAAGGCCAGTTATGCTCACTATCATGCTAAAAGCTCTAACAAATCATTGAGCTAAAGCCGTATCAGCAGGATCTTGCAAGTAGTTACGTAACGATGTGAGATCAGCGGGCCATACCCTGCCGTTATCGGTGACTAATTCCCATATATCGCAATGATTCTGATGCATCCGCTCTAACACATCAAGTACGCAAACATGATAAGGACGACGCGCCCCATGGAAATCTGTCAAGGGACCTATAGGATTGAGCTGCATACCATAAAAGCCCAGCAATCTATTTAAAGCGGGATCCATGGCTGAAAACCAGTAATAGATACCTTGCTTGGCGCACATCTGAATAACACCCACAGCCAGCGCAAGCATGGGATGAGGAAATCGTCTTCGTCGATCAACACTTGATTGCCCAGAAGTCCTGCTAACCGAAAAATTGACATCATCCTTTCGTCTGAAAAAATCACTCAGAATTGCAAATCGAGAAATCTCGATGGTATGCTGCCGGTTTACATACATATTGGAATAAGTGGGATAAAATTGCGTATGCAATTCGACAGGAAATTTTTTATTCTCACTTCGAGAATCAGACAATATCAAACGCGCAGTGCCGATGAAAGAATTTGAAGTTCTATGCCTTAGAAGAAGATGTATAGAGCAATCGTCATACTTGTCTCTCTCCAGTCCATCAGGATATTTATCCGCCTCGAACCCAGGAATATTCTCCCTAATACATAATATCTGATACCTCAGCTCGAAAACCACTTTCAGTAATTCTGGTGTATTGGCATTCACAATTTCAAAGTATTCATGAAATGCTGCGGTAATATCGCTCATGACAATCCCTGGCAAGCAAGTTAATTAAAATTTTCTGATAAATATCATTAGAACAATTGATTTTACAGATTAGCGTATATCTCAAATCAATAAACTAATTCAAGATTCACCTTTATTTTCAGAACATCAGTGTCTGTTAGAAAACTCAGCACCACCCTTGAATGAGGTTCTTCAGTTTATCTACACTCATCGCACCTCAAAATTCGGCATCTATACCTTCTCCCGCTGGGAGAAGGTTGGATGAGGGATGGTAAAAACCGAATTTTGAGGTGCGATGAGTATAGATATCTTTTAAAAAACCACAGCATTAGGCAACCGCAGCATTACCTAATCTTCATCTATTCATAGATAGAAACCCTAATTCATTATTATTTACCCCAGATTGTTTTGTCGCCGAAAAACGACTCGTAAGTATTTTCATTAGAAAATAACATAAGATGATGAAAAAATATACATTTAGCAAGGAAATATTCTTGCTAAAAAATTGAATGGCATAAAACTATGCCAGCGAGTTTTGCTTATAAACTTTATCGTTGCTTATACCAATACTCGAGCATCATTAATAGCCATATCATGGAACCATGGTAACTTGCATGCTCATACAAATACTGATTGAGCAGTTTATCGATAAAATCAGCACGAATAATTTTGCGTGCCTTCAAATCATTTAAGCTATCTGCAGCTTGAGCTTGCAGTAATTTGTGTTTCTGTAGCCAAACACCGAAAGGAAGACCAAAACCATGTTTCTGTTTAGCAATAATCTCGTCTGGGAGAAAATCACGCAATGCCTCTTTAAAGAAATAGCGCAATGTTGTTCCCCTAAGTTTTAGCCGTGGCTCAAGTTTGGCAGAAAAATCCACCATCTCACTATTTAACAAAGGAAAAGCAACCCCCATACCTGCCAACTCGCATGCTTTAATAACTTTAGGCAAATCATTATCAGAAAGCGTGAATTTCCAATCAGAAGCAAGCATACGATTTATTAGACTATACCCATCTGTCTGATCATAAGTTTTGCGTAATAATGCTAACGGCTGGGCAGCATCAATATTGGCCAGGAAGTCACAGGTAAACACAGTCTCAGGGCGATAGCGCACCAGCAAATTATACGTCTCCATTCTCTCTGGCATGGGTATTGACGCTTGCGCAATATAACTGCGGGCTTTGCGAACCAATCCCAAGTCAGCACTCGCTGGAATATTAAGTACCAGAGGAGTTATAATTTTTTCCCGTAAGACCGAAGGAATATTTTCATAAAGTGAAAATATATATTGCTTTGCATAACGCTCATTACCACCAAACAACTCATCTCCACCATCGCCTCCGAGTAGACTATCCAAACCATCTGCGCCAGCCATCCGCGCACAATAAAAAGCAGGAATAGCTGAAGCGTTACCAAAAGGCTGATCAAAGACCGCTGCAATCTGCGGAATGGCAGCAACAACATCTTCAGGGGTTACATAATATTCATGATGATGCGTTGAGAAATGCCGCGCCGCAATACGTGCATATTCCATCTCATCATACCCCGTGGCCTCAAATCCAATAGAGTAAGTGTTTGCTGGTTCACCACTCACTTTTCCCAATATCCCAGCGACCGTCGAACTATCCGTGCCGCCACTCAAGAAGGCACCCACTTTTTGATCTCCGACCGCTTCGCTTACACTAGAATGCAACAAGGATAAGAACTCCTGCTTAAGTTCTACAAAAGGTCTTTTTTCCCTTTCCTTAAACTGCACTTGCCAGTATTGCTTGATATCTATATTGCCCCGCTTATAGCTTAGATACTCCCCCGGGAGTAAACGCTTCTGCCCCCGGTAAATAGTATCTGGGCCAGGTATCATGTGATAAAAAACGTAACCATACAAACTCTGAAGATCAACTTCGGATGTGGCCAGCGGATGCGCAGCTATGGCATCTGCCGATGAGCCAAACAACAGGCCCTGATGCGATGACTGATAGAAAAGCGGCCGTGTTCCCATGCGGTCAACTGCTATAACGGCCTCTTGTGAATGACTATTCAGAATACAGCAGACAAATTCACCCGTCAGACTTGCCAGTATTACTTCTCTCTTCGCTCCCCACTGATCCGCCAATACCTTCGCTACTCCTTCAATCCCGGCAAGCTGGTTTAATTCAGCACTCAGGAATTTAGCGTGACCCCATAACCCGACTAATAATCCATCTTTTTGATATACATGAGTGTGCCGGTTATTCGCAGCAATAATCAGCACAGCGTTGTTTCCGATTAAGGATCGTGCTTGACCGCCATCAAATCGAACCAGTGGCTTAGCCATCCGCTCGATGAGTTGATGAATCTCATCATCGGTCTTGCCATATCCGATCCATCCGCACAATCCGCTCATATTGATTTCCTCTTTTGATGATTATCAAATCTATATTTTTATTAGCCTTGAGATACAAATCAGTCCAGCTTCCTAAACCAATACCAAGGAATCTCAAATAATTTGCTCCAAAAGGTTCCGGTGCATGGCCGCTCAGGAAATAAATCAAGGGCAGCCATTCTTTATAAGAACTAAACTAATGCTTCTTGTGGAAGAGGATGATTTAGGAATGCTGTTGGACTAGCTGTCAAACCATACGCACCAGATTGGAATACAACAACAAGATCACCAATCTCTGCCTTGGGTAACTCCATCTGATCAGCCAGCAAATCGAGTGGTGTACACAACGGCCCCACTACTGATACATTTTCTGTTTCAAAAATCTCTGCTTTATTGCCGACAGTTACCGGGTAATTTTTACGTATGACTTGACCAAAATTACCTGAAGCCGCCAGATGATGATGCAGTCCTCCATCCGTCACCAGAAACACCTGCCCTCTCGACAATTTTTTATCAAGTACCCGACAAACATAAATACCCGCCTCTGCCACGATATAACGTCCCAGTTCAATTACAAATCGCGTTGCAGGCAATTCTGGCTTTATTTTGGATAATAAACGGTGCAAATTCTCTCCCACCGCAGCGAGATTAAATGATTTTTCGCCCGGGAAATAAGGAACTCCAAAACCACCCCCGATATTCAATGTGCGAATAGGAACAGGGGAGGCTTGTGCAAGTTGCAGACCTAATTGTAGCGTTTTTTCATGTGCATCCTGGATAGCATCAGCCTTAAGATTCTGTGAACCACTGAAAATATGCAAGCCTTCCAAATCTAAACCAAGCTTGCTTATACGCATAAGCATCGCTGGAACGCGCTCTGCATCAACACCAAACGGCTTCGCTCCGCCACCCATTTTCATTCCGGAAGATTTCAGCTCAAAATCCGGATTAACTCGCACGGCAACTTTTGGACAGATTCCCATCTGCTCCGCAAGCTTTGCGATAAGCTCTAATTCTCGTTCTGACTCCATGTTGACAACAATCCCTGCAGCTATGGCACAAGCCAGCTCATGCTCATTCTTGCCAGGGCCTGCAAAACTAATTCTCTCGGGAGGCATCACGGTATCGAGTGCAACTTTCATCTCTCCAGCAGAAGCCACATCAATACCATCCACCATACCAGCTAAATGCTGAACAACAGCGGGCATAGGATTAGCTTTCATCGCATAGTGAAGATGAATTTCCTCAGGCAGATAGCGACGCAATAAACCGATACGATCAGTAATCAGTTGCCTGTCATAGGCATAAAAAGGGGTTTGGCCGATACGTTGCGCTAGTCGCACAAGCGACATACCGCCTATTTGAAGGCAATTATCAGAAATCGGGAATTGATGCATGGCTACATGCTTTGGACGAATGGCGGTCATGTTTCGACTGACATAAACGTATGTTGGAGCTCCTGCGCCAGGTTTTTGCGATCAATTTTGCCATTGGGATTACGTGGCAATTGGCCTTGTCGCAATACGACTAAACTCGGCACCATAAAAGCAGGCAAATAACGCCTGCAGGCTGACAATAGTGTTTCAGAATCCAGATTCATCCCGTCCAATGGTACCGCCACCACGATAATTGCTTGACCTAGGGCAGGATGCGGCACACCAATCGCCGCCGCCTCTGCAATACATTCTGTCAAGTAAATGATCTCTTCTATTTCAGTAGGACTGACCCGGTAACCTGATGTTTTGATCATATCATCGCGACGAGCAATAAAATATAAATAGCCCTCCTCATCCATGCGTACCGTATCACCCGACCATACTGCCACTTCAGGAATAGTCAAACCTATTTGGCGAGGCGCAAGCGGTCTAAAACATTTGGCCGTTTTCTCAGCATCATTCCAGTAGCCCATGGAAACCAAAGGTCCACGATGCACCAATTCACCAGGCTCACCAGGTGCACAATGAGATCCATCCTCACGCAACACTAATACCTCAACATTGGGTATTGCCTTGCCTATAGAGTCTGGGCGCTTATCTACTTGCTCAGGCGGCAAGAAAGTCGAGCGAAAGGCTTCTGTCAAGCCATACATCAGAAATACACGGGTTTTGGGAAGAACGCGGCGAAGCTGATCCAGTGTTGCCCGCGGCATTGCCCCCCCTGAATTAGTAATATAGCGCAATGGGGCAACCTTCTCCCAGTTCAACTGGGCGAGTTGAATCCATAATGGTGGAACGGCCGCAAGGCCACTGATGCTTTCTCGCACTACTTCGTCGATAATATCGCGCGGTAGTAAATAATTCATTAAAACATTGGTTGCGCCAACATTAAAAGCTGTCGTCAACTGGCTCAACCCATAATCAAAACTAAGTGGAAGAACTGACAAAATCCGGTCATCCTGATTATTTTCCAGATACCGAGAAACACTTTTTGCACCAGCAACCAAGTTTCGATGGGAAAGCACGACTCCTTTGGGTTTTCCTGTACTGCCTGAGGTATACAAGATTGCCGCCATGTCACTATCAATAGAGCGACATGCACCAATCGATTCATTTTTGACCAGGATTTCTTGCCAGCGAACCACATACACACCCGTAATCACAGGTAAATGTTCAGCTAGTCCCACCACAACTACAGCGCGAAGATCATGGCATTCTGGCAGAACGGACGCAAGCAAATTAAGTCGATCAACTGAGGTTACCAATATCCTGACATTACAATCCCTGAGGATGTACGCAACTTGTTCTGCCTTGAGCAACGGATTGATCGGCACAAAAACACCACTCGCTGCGGAAGCACCGAACATGGCAACAACCGTTTCAATTCGCTTTTCAAGATAAACCGCAAGACGCTCCCCTCTCGCTAACCCCAAAGCCAGTAAAGCGCCTCCCGCGAGCTCAACTTCTCGCACCAAGGCAGAATAGGTTAGTCTCTGGGTCTGATACACGAGCGCCTCGGTATCTATACCGCGAGTTGCTGTGTTAACAATCAGTTCATGAACTAAGTGGGACATTCTGAAAAATTCTCATGTAAAGTACAATGTGTCTTATTTTATAGTAACGTCAAAATTACTCATTTAAGGCCATGCCGATTCATTAAATCATATAAAGTCGGTCGGCTAACACCGAGCAATTCTGCTGCTTTCGCTATATTGCCATCCACCTTAGCAAGCGCTCTCACCAGAGCCTTGCACTCTTCCTTCTCACGTACTTCACGCAAGTTCATCGGCTCCATTGGAATTTCTGATGCTTGCAGTCCCAAATCATCCACACTTATTTGTGAGCTTTCTGCCATAATTACAGCGCGTTTTATACAATTCTCCATTTCACGAACATTGCCTGGCCAACTGTGTGCCTCAATGGCAGCCAGCGCATCCTGGCTAAAGCTCAATGATTGACGCCCTTCTTTTGCACAAAACCTGTTCTTAAAATGGTGCGCCAACAATATGGCGTCACCCACTCGATTGCGTAAAGGAGGAATTTTGATAGCGATCTCACTCAAGCGATAAAACAGATCCTCACGAAAACGACCCGCTTCAATCAACTGCTTGAGATTCTGATGAGTCGCACAGATGACACGTACATCTACCGGAATTTCTTCTCGTCCGCCAATTCGCTCGATAACTCTCTCTTGAAGAAATCTGAGTAATTTTGCCTGTAACGACAGGGGTAAATCACCTACTTCATCGAGAAAAAAAGTACCTCCCTGGGCCAGCTCAATTTTACCCGGTGTCTGCTTAACAGCATTTGTAAAGGCACCCTTTTCATAACCAAATAACTCACTTTCCAGCAAAGTTTCTGGAATAGCAGCACAATTTATAGCAATAAAGCGCCCTTCTTTTCGAGTACTCAACTCATGTAGCGCTCGAGCGAGCACTTCTTTACCCGTACCACTTTCACCAAGCAACATGACGGTAACATCGGAGGTCGCAATCCTTTCAACATTACGGCACATTTTAATCATGTCCGGATCGCGCGTAATGATTCCTGAAATCGGCGAGTCTAGGTGAGTGCGTAGTAGGCCACGGTTTTCACGTTGCAGACCATACAAATAAAAAGCTCTATCAACAATCAAACCCAACATCCCTGGATCATAAGGCTTTTGATGGAAATCATATGCACCCAACTCAATTGCCTTCAGAGCATTTGCATGACATTGATTACCTGTTAAAACAATTACTTTAGTATCAGGAGCAAGTGCAAGTATCTGCTGCAAAGTAGCCAGTCCCTCCGATGCACCATCCGGATCTGGCGGCAAGCCCAGATCCATCGTTACCACTGCTGGCTCATATCGTCTGACTTGCGCAAGCGCACTTTCTCGATCCGATGCCACTAAAACATCGTAATTATCAAAACTCCAGCGTAATTGTTTTTGCAGACCCGGATCATCTTCGATTACGAGTAGCTTTTTGTGACTCTCACTTGCTTTCATTATTTATATCATTTCTCGATACATCATCAGAATCTTGATCAGAAAATCATGACTTCATATTGATAATTTACAAAATATTAGAATCATGCTCTAGGTAAATTTCCAATAACATCAAAAAATCTAATAAGTATGATAACAAACCTCGTTTACGGGCAATCTAGCAAAATAAACAATAAACTAGACTAAATTCAAAAAAGTAAATTAGATTTAAAAATTTTAACTAGCTCTCGAGGTGTGCTTGATAAAGCGGTAGAGAAATTGTAAATGTTGTTCCTACTGATTCCTTACTATGGACAGCCAGCTGTCCACCGAGCTCATCAATATATTCCTTGCTTTCAAATACACCGATACCCATGCCGGCGGTTTTCGTAGACTCAAAGGGTTTAAAAAGTTTATTCTGAATAAATTGTTCATTCATACCATGCCCCGTATCTTTTATTTCTATCACAGCAGAATGGTTTTTTCTCATAAGGTGAACCAAAACTTGTCCGTTTTTAGATGTAGCCTCAATCGCATTCTGGATCAAATGACCAACAACTCTCTCCAGACGAGAATGATCAGCTTTTACTAACAAGTCAGGATCAGTAATTTCCAGCAAAGGCCTTGGCTCATTGAAAGATTTTCTCTCAACGATTTGCTGCAACAAATGATCCAGACAAAGGGTATCTGGCTTCTCTGACTGATTTCCACTACTTAATTTTTCAAGTAGCCTTTTCATTTTATTGACTGAAAAATTTACTGTTTCAATCATATCCTTCTGAAATTCTGGATTATTCTTATGCTTCTCAGCATTCGAGAGTAACAAAGATAACTGAAAAATTAGGTTCTTGATATCATGCACGACAAAAGTTGACATACGACTGAACGATTCGAATTGACGCGCTATAGAAAGCGCATTAGCAGCTTCATCTTGCGCCAAGTAACTCGCTGCTTGAGTTCCTGCAACCTTCAATAAATCCCTAACCTCCCAATTCAAATTTATGGCGCTTCTAGGCTCAACCAATATCACAAACCCTTGTAATTCTCGATGCAAAATCAAGGGCACGATCAACCGTGAGTTTGGAATGGCTGTTAACCAAGCAGGCAGTGTCAAAGCCACATATTTTTTTGGCTCCAAGTCATATTCTCTTAAATCGATTACCCATGCCTTCTCTTCCAAGAATTGACAAAATTTGCTCCCAGCTTCCACTTTCTCATTTTTTAGAGAAATGTTCCAACTTGCAATTAGACAATGGCTCCCATTTTCATGCCTAAACCACAATCCACCCGCAGGACTTTCTACTAATTGGGCAAGCGCTTTGATTGCGCGTGCTCGCAACTCGAGCTCCCCCCCTGAAAGGGTACGTGTAAAACGCAACCATTCTTCACGATAGTCATAGTTATAGCTATAGAAATGCTTGCTAATAAATACCTTCAGCCAAGAGCGGGTAGTGCCTGAAAATAACAGGATAATAAGCAGGACGATAGCGCCGAATAAGAACGTCAATTGTAGAACTGTTCCCCACGTCCCTCCCGAAAGCCTGAGATAGTAACCGACAGCCGCCATTACCAGCAGATAAATGGCAGCACCAAATAAAGCAGATGAGTAGAATAGAATATGACGTGATAATGAAATTCCTACAGACCACTTTGGGTTGCGCGCGGCTGAAAGCGCTATCAAGGGAACAATTAAAGTATTAACCCACCCCCGAGCAATCCAGATATCAACATTTATTTTTCTAAACAAAAGTGCGTCACTATACAAATAAAAATCATATACAAAGATCCCCGCCATACCTACACAGATAAACTTTATTCCCCAACGCTGTTCAGGTGAGGTGTTTCGGTAATACTGCTCAACGAGTATCATGCCAATCAAAGCCATGATCACACTTGCAAAGAAATTACCGGAAAAAGTAAGTTGACCGGGTGCAACAATTCCAGCTACAAGACTATTGTTATGAAAGATAGCAAGTCCTAGAAAAATAAGGTATAGAATCGCAATAACTATTACTACAGGCCTTATTCTCAAGGGCGCAGAACCCTCTTTTTTCTGCTGGAAAGGACCCAGTAAAGTAATCAGAAAAAGAGACCAGCCTGCATTGCGCAAAATCTCTAGAATTTCTATCATGAATGCTGAGGGATAACCCCAGTGTGAATGGCTTGCTATAGTGACTGCCCAGAATGCAGAAATCACACAAGCAATTGCTAACAACAATCCATAGAGACGTCCTCGCCAACTTGTCAGCAAAAGGACAAATAAGAAAAAATAGGCTACAGCCGCAGTCACATAGCCGGCTGCAGTAATTATAGTCAACATAAGTTAGCGGCCAAACCTAACTGCTACCGACCACCTTTACCCATCAGAACCACACCCACAGTATCTACCAGTATGATGAGATCGAGAAAAAGGCTATGGTTTTTTACATAGTACAAATCATATTGAAGTTTCTCAATGGCATCTTCTACTGAAGAACCATATGAATAGCGTACTTGAGCCCATCCCGTTATCCCAGGCTTAACACTGTGCCGAACATTATAATAAGGCACTTGCGCAGTAAGCATATCAACAAAAAAAGGCCTTTCAGGACGTGGCCCCACTAAACTCATCTCTCCCTTCAGTACATTAATTATCTGTGGAAGCTCATCAATCCTCAATTTCCGGATAATCTTCCCAATTTTAGTAATACGCGGATCATCCGTTGTAGCCCATTGTGGCTGGCCTTGGTTCTCCGCATCCTTTCGCATACTACGAAACTTAATCACCATGAATGTTTTCCCACCTTTTCCAACTCTTTCCTGACGATAGAAAACAGGTTTACCATCTTCAATTAGAATAATCACTGCGGCCAAAAACATGACTGGCAATGAAACCAACAAAATCAATAAACTTGCAAGTAAATCAAAAATACGTTTGACGGTAGTTCTTAAAAAACTTTGATCAAAACCACCGCCAAAAACCAGCCAACTTGGATAAAGTGAATCCATACGAATATAACCCCGCTCGCGTTCAAAGAAGGTAGCAACATCCGTTACCTTTATTCCATGCATCTTACATTCCAGTAACTCCTGAATCGGGAATCCTCCCCCTCGCCTTTCTTGGGTCGCAATAATGATCTCGCCAGCATTGTACTGATTTACCAAAGAAGCCAGCGAGTTTTGTTTCGGAAGCACGACTGAAGCGGGTACACGATGATCTTCTCCGTAAAATGGAACGAAACCGACAATCTTTAAGTTATGCAGGATGAAACTGTCTTCCGTTAAATTCAATAACTCTTGTGCCCCGCTTCCCGTTCCCAGTACTATGGCACGCGATCGGAACACCTCCAAACCGGGCCACCGGAAAAAGACCATGCGCGTTATCATAATCAATAATAAAGCAAGTAATATCACGATCGCCAGCAGGCCACGACCAAGGTAAAGATCCGGAAACAGGTAAAAAATCAGGGTCATAATCACAAAACCCATCGCTAGAGATGGCATCAAGCGCAAGAGGGTAGATACAATGTTCAGCTTAAAATCAAGTTGATACATACCCATCGCAGCCATACACCCAATCATTACAAAAGTAAATGTGATGGCTCCCGGTATCTGCGAAAAAAACAAATCAACGGAAGATGCCTCCAGATTAAAGCGAATTCCTACACCCACAAAGAAAACAATTATTAGCAAGCATATCTCGATGCCAATAAGTAATACCGTGAATCTAGAAATGTAATGATTATAAACGCGAATCAAGCCATCTCTCCTGGTTAAGATTATTCATGTTATAGGATTTCAATATGCTTAGCTCTTTCTGACTACTCAATACTACTTCAAATTGAAAATAGCTAATAATGGATCAGCAAGCGCTTTTGGTTGCATCTTTATTTTCCAGCTTGAGAGCTACTACAGTACCCGATTGCACACCTTGCTAATGGGCTATGCGCTGCAATAGGTCGTGTATAAAGTTACCTGGTATAGCATAACTTATACCGCTTGGATTACTTAAAGCGGCCTCTTTCTTTCCCTTGACAAATACCATATTTACAACACCATACACTTCCCCTGTATTCGGATCATACAGTGGGCTGCCACTGCTGCCAGGATATGCCGTTCCATCAAGTTGAAATACCTTAAATGCTGATCTCTGAAGTTGCCTGATTCTTGCAGGATCAAGTTGTTTAGCGTTGTGAGCGGGTAAGATGATAGGAGTAATCGAAGAAATAATAGCCTGATGTGTTACTGGATAAAAACCAAGTATCATACCAATCGGGAATCCAGTAAAAGCGAGGGTTTGTCCTTCACGAATCCTTTCCGCATCCCCCACTTTCAATGCGGGCAAAGGTGCTCCGCTAATTCGAAGCAGAGCTAGATCATGCTCCGTATCCAGCGCTGCGATCGTTGCTGTTCTCAATTCGGGGTTATTCCCCTTGCCCGTCAATACGACCAATGACTCGTTCCTTGCTATGTCCATTGAGTTAGGAATTACATGAGCATTGGTAATAATATGCTGCCCATCGCTAACAACAAAGCCCGTTCCCAGAAAATTTACAGGGGGAGAGCGCATTTTCAGGAAAGTCCCTACACCGACAACCGATGGCTTAATCCGCTCTATTGTTTGAACTAGCTCAGCATGGCTTGACTGAGAAAGACACAACAAACCAATCCCAAAGAAAATATATAGCTTAAAAATGAAATCACTAAAATAGGCCCGACATGATAATAATTTACTAGGATTGAAATTCATTTATACATCCACCAATGGATCACTGCCAAGTTGCAAATCTACCATAGCTCTACAACCTCCCGATGGGACTGGAGCAACTTTCAGATCAAGATTGAGAAGTCAATGAGTTGTCAAGAATAAACTGGTAGGCGGTACTGGAATCGAACCAATGACTTCCACCGTGTGAAGGTAGCACTCTACCGCTGAGTTAACCGCCTTTTTGCAAGGGATTAGAACACAATACAATTAGAACGGTCAATGCGCTTATCGCGCAGGCGACTCAACATAGGCTTGACTAAAATACTCGCTTTCTACAGCATATTAGATCAAAGCCTTATGTCTATATCTTATTAGCACTTTGTAAAATAAATCTTCCTTCTGCTTGTAATCTATGAATAGAGAATCGCGAAAGGCACATTTCACTAAAGAATAAAATTTACGTCGCAATTAAAAGGGGAAATCCTTATTGCAACTTCTAGGAAGCTGTCCGAGAATGGCGATCGTAGCGAGAGCGAGGCTGGTTGAGCAGGATTTTTCGATTATTTGAGGCGAATAGTCATTCTATTTAACGAAAATAATCGGAAAATCCGGCCAATCAGGCTCGTTCGCAGTAGATCAGTCTATTCTCGGACAGCCTCCTAGTAGTTAGTCAGTTTAAAACAAAATAAAAAGTTTAAATTAGTTATTGATGATGGCATAAGCCAATGTCGAAGCGCACAATGTGAAGGCCTGCCAAGTGGTGTTTTGCCACGCAAGACATAAATTAATTCACCTTTATCCTTGAGTTTCAAGTTGACTGTCTACTAGGTTAAAATCACAAATATAATGGATATGAACATTATGCAGCTCAAATTCACC
>CAYNXU010000007.1:0-22324 GCA_964401225.1 uncultured Nitrosomonas sp. | reverse complement strand
TCCTTATGTATCAATGTGTTATTCCTATTTTCTGAACCCCGAAACTTTAGTTATTTGCGAGAGTAATAATTCTAAGTTCTGGCCTGGCAGTTCCTAGCAACTCGCTGTCAGCCCTGTCGTGCTGAGGTCTGAGCACAAACGTTGAGCCCTAAAAACTTACATTGAGTCACAGTAGCAGTAGCTTGACAGGGCGTAGCCAATAGGCTGCATTTTCAAAATGATCCAAATCCGTAAAACTAAGTCCTTCGTTAAGTGGCTCAATGGTTTGCGCGACATAAGGGCGCGATCCCGTATTCTTGTACGAATTGAGCAGTTGGTGTCTGAAAATCCAGGAGATGTCAAACCGGTCGCGGTGAAGGTGTTTCAGAATTACGGATAGATTACGGCCCTGGTTACCGGGTGTATGCAGCCGCCAACAACGAGCTCAGGAAATGATTATTTTGTTGGCTGGCGGTGATAAAGGAACTCAAGCAAAGGACATCAAAACCGCTATATGCCTCGCTCAAAATCTATAGGAAGATACCATGACTAAGACTGTAACAACGCGCTACGATGTTGCCAAACACCTCCGTACACCGGAGGATATGGCAGCTTATTTAGAGGCTTGCCTTGAAGAAGCGAATGGTGACGCCGCATTTATCGCCAAGGCCCTGGGTGATATTGCACGCGCTAAGGGCATGTCACAAGTTGCACGCGATGCGGGAGTATCACGCGAAAGCCTTTATAAAGCGCTATCAGGAGAAAGAATTCCTGGCTTCGATACTATTCTTAAAGTTACAAAAGCACTAGGCCTGAAGCTACATGCTGAAGCAGCTGTCTTGGCCCAGCAAGATGCTTCATCTGACGTGAAAAAAACGGCGCGCCGGTGAGCTTGCTTATTATGTTTCATCTATCGCGAACTATATCCTGTAGGCATCATGGCAAATGAGCGCAGAATAAAGATCGTGGTTCCGGCAATTACAATCCCGTGGGTTTTTTCGAGAAGACGCCTAGCCCAATATACCCAACACATCGTGGTCACGAACCAAGAAAAGTAAGAGCGATGATCGGGGTTATTATTTGAGAGAATACGAGTTCTTAGTTCTGGACTTAGCAATCCCTTTCATTGTCTTCCGTTACGGAAAACCTGCATGAAACAATCTTTCTGTAATGTTGGCACTGGCACAGGAAAATGGTATCAATTTTGATTAGAAATCTATTGTGGGCTGTAATCTCTGTTTCGTAATCCTTGGATTTATTTACCATATTGATTTACGAAGCCAATAAGGTTGGGAAATAATCCATTGTTCACTATGAGAATCCAAGAAGTTTCAGTATCTGATAGTCCAAACTATGATGCGTTCGAAGCTATTGTGGAATTGCATAAAATATAGACCTGTCCCCGGCAATACAGGTCGTGGCTAGTACGACCTAACCTTACTCGTTATGTTTTTTCATGTTGATAGTATGCCAGTATTTCTTTGGTGACGGGTAGACCTGGAATTTGGTTGTAGTTTTCTATGGCCTTGTGGATAGTTTCTTTCACTTCCTTTTCTAAGTCTAGTTCGATATTTAAGTCATGTTCATCATCAAGGTGTTTTGCACCATTTTTTGCCTTTAAGATAAAACTGTTTATATCCGCTTGCTTTGGCATAGGTTTTTTAGCAACTTGATACCAACTACCAAACATTGCAACAATTCTGTCATGAGCACTTTTGGCACCATTTAGCCTAACGATTTTGCCTAGTATTTCCTCAGCTGCCCCAGCCAAGTTTAAAGTCGCAAACATGTTTGTACCTTTTGCATACTCTACTAGAGCTAAATTAAGATACTCGATAGCTATATCTTGCTTACTATACGTTTTTAAATTGCTTCGAATATCTTGCATACACTTTGTTCTGTCTTAAACATAATAAGTAATTATATGATTTCCGTATATCTACCAGACTTACGAATAAGAACCACAAAGTCATGGTGTTGATCCAATTGACTGAACCCAAAATGGGATCAGGACTAGAGCTAAGAGTTCTTATTCTTGATAAGAATAACTGCAAGGCAGGATCTGGAGGATGCTGGCTGTTATTATGAACTCAAATATTCAAGGCATGGAATCAAGTGCAAAGAGGAAGCGAGAAAGGCCGCATAACAAATTGCCGTGTATCCTCTGGTGTGGTCAATAGAGCATGGTGATGTAAGGAAGAGTCTCCTTCACAAGTTTCCAGGAGAGTTGATGTATTCTATAGAAGAAGATCCTATTCTTGTCATCGCCGCAGCGCACCAACATCGGAAACCAGGCTACTGGGTTGGTAAAGATGAAATTATAATCGGCTCATCAGCCGATGCCAAAAAAACGGTCCAGTTGATAGGTAACGGCGAGGGTGTTTATTAGTCGGAAATCGATGAAGACCTAAGTGTGATCGGTTTTCTACGCGGATATTATTAATGGTCATGGTCATGAAAACACAAACTGCTACTGTTGCGCTTATCGCAGCTATCCTTTCCTTGAATGGTTGTTTTTCGGAATCCACGGCACCAGTAACAAATCTTGTTGCAGATGAACACGTCAGCGTAAACTCATTAGACTGGCATGGTCGTTATGTTGGTGTGGTGCCTTGTGCTGATTGTCCCGGCATTGAAACAATAATCACACTTAATCAGGATTATATTTATCAACTCAGAACCCGGTATCTGGGCAAGGATGATAGGGTATTTGAGCGACGAGGAAAGTTTGTCTGGGAGGAAAATGGTAATGTCGTTGTTATGCAAGATTTTCCAGAAGGTCCTGACCGTTACCATGTCGGGGAGAATGTGCTTTTTCAACTTGATAAACAGGGCAAAAGAATCACGGGGGAGTTGGCAGAAAACTATATCTTGCGGAAGGTGGTGGATAATCAGATACGTGATCCGTAACCTGGGCGCTCCTATGGAATCAAGAAGTTGGGGCTATGTAAGCGGACATGAGTGAGATTCCAGATATTTCTGCAAAATTGTCTGATGTCGATCGAGTTATACGTTATCACATTCAGACGAAGCATCACTTCCACCGTTATGCCCGGTCGTTGGGATATCTCGATTGGGCCAGTCAGCCTGATCCGTTTCGTCGATTTGAGGGTGCGCCACTAATTGCGCTGCCATTACTAAAACCGGATGAAGCGCCGCAGTCACCTACCTATGATGCCATCTATCAACAGGGTGCTGTTGCCTGCCAGCCAGTCAGCATGCACTCACTCTCCAGATTCCTGGAGCTTTCTCTTGCCTTGTCTGCGTGGAAAGCAAGCGGGGTAGAAAAATGGGCTTTGCGGAGCAATCCTTCTTCAGGCAACCTGCATCCCACCGAGGGTTACCTTGTTTTGCCGCAGATGAATGGACTCGATCTCCAACCGGGGCTTTATCACTACGCACCCAAGGAACATGGTCTGGAGTGGCGGGCAGCATTTTCGGCTGAGGGGCTGGCACGGTTGCTGTCACCTTTTCCATCAGGAGCATTTCTCTTTGGATTGTCGTCAATCCACTGGCGGGAAGCCTGGAAGTATGGTGAGCGGGCGTTTCGTTACTGTAATCACGATGTCGGGCATGCCATCGGTGCTGCGCGGATAGCGTCAGCCACGCTAGGATGGAACATGGTGTTATTGGACGGCATGGAAAAGAATACCATTGCATTGCTGTTGGGAACGCATCGTGCCGACGATTATGCTGCAGTCGAGCCGGAGCATCCGGATTGTCTGGCAGTGATCTGGCCTGTTGACGCAGCGAAAGACGAGGAGCCGGGAGTAGAGAATAGCCAACAAGAAATACCGTTGTTTCTTGATGCAGCATCAGTGAAGGAGCTCGCAAACGCCCCATGGTATGGCAAAGCGAATCGATTGAGCGGTGAGCATGGGGTGCATTGGGATGCGATTGATGCCGTGGCTGCTGCATCATGGAAGTCGAGAGTCGATGAGCAAACTTTATTACTTGTGCCAAGTTTTAATGAGAATACTGAGGCTTGTCATGTGCCGCCCGTCACATCTCATCCGGTTTCAGCAAGCCAGATTATTCGTCAACGCCGAAGCGCAGTGTCGTTCGACGGGCGGACGGGGATCTCGGCTGCAACGTTTTATCGACTATTACAGCGGCTAGTGCCTTGTGTCGAGCGTGCGCCGTTAGCGCGCCCCGTGCCATGGGATGTGTGGCCGTATGATCCAGTTATTCATTTAGTGATCTTTGTGCATCGCGTAGAGGGGTTGACGCCAGGGATGTATATCTTGATCCGTGATCGGGCGAAACTGCCACTTGTTCAGCAATCACTCAATCACGCGTTCGTCTGGATGCAATCACCGGGATGCCCTGAAAATTTGGCATGCTATCAATTGATGGCGGGTGATATGCGGTTAATAGCCGCGCAATTGAGTTGCCATCAGGACATTGCTGCGGACAGCGCTTTCTCATTAGGTATGTTGGCAGAGTTCGATGGGCGCTTGCGTCAAGTGGGTGCTTGGTTTTATTCCCGGTTGTTCTGGGAAGCCGGGTTGCTTGGTCAGGTGTTATATCTGGAGGCGGAAGCTGCTGGCGTGCGGGGGACTGGCATAGGTTGTTTTTTCGATGACCCTGTTCATGACATACTGGGGATACAGGGGATGCCGCTTCAATCACTCTATCATTTTACAATCGGCGGGGCAGTGGAAGATCTGCGCTTGATGACATCATCAGCGTATCACCATCTGAACCGATAAATGGGAAGTTGGCTGTTTGTTGGTGCTAACCGAAGCTGTCATAATTAGGGTTTTGACAGTTAACAGAATGTGCTATCGATGAGCAAGCAATTTAACCTCAACTCAGTGTCTTGCGCAGTCAAATGGGTGTTGTGCGGTCTCATGCTGACGAGTCACGTTGCCGCGGAAACGCCAAAAAATCCCGAACTTTATAAGCAGGAGCTTCTGGCGATTGAAAAGCGTTTGGACGCCAAGCTGAAAGAATTGGATGAGAAACTGGAACGACTAGAAAAATTGGAATCAGCTACGGCCACAGTTGCAGCGCCAGTGCCGCCTGACGATGTGGTGCCCGCAAAAGCGGAAGAAACCTTACCTGTACAAACTGTAGAAGGAAAAGAATCTGACAAGACAGGTGCTAAATCAGCGGTTGATTTTGCCAATGTCAGTTACGGCAAGAACGGGTTTGAATTCAGAACTGATAATGACAGGTTTTCACTGGCCATCCAGAATCGGATACAAGTCCGATATGCCAATCCATTTGACAGCGATCCACGATCAGTCAGTGATCTGGAGCGCGATGACAGTTCATTCATGATCCGCCGGGCGCGAACCCGGCTCAGAGGACATGCTTACTGGCCATGGTTGAAATATTATTTGCAGTATGATTGGTCTCAGCCTGTGCTGCGTGATTTAACCCTGACGATGGAACATTTCAAATGGGCAAAATTATGGGTGGGTCGCGGTAAGGTCTTCTATAACGATGAACGTATCACTTCCTCCGGCAATCAGCAGTTTGTCAACCGTTCTATCGTCAATGATATTTTTACGGTAGACCGGCAGCAGGGCGTGCAGGTGTTTGGCAATCTGTTTCCCGGGACCTGGCACGATATTAGCTATTACACCGGTGTTTTTTCCGGTTTGGGCGTGGGTGAGCGCAATAATGACGATGACCATATGATGTATTCGGGTCGGCTGCAGTGGAATGCAATGGGCGGGGAAATGCCATTTTCCCAATCCGATATTGAATTTCATGAGAAGCCTGCGCTGAATTTCGCATTTGCAGCCGCTACCAATCGAAGCAAATGCACGGCTTTCGAGACTGATAGCAGAAGTTGCCGGAATTTACCCGGCTTCCCGGTAGGGCAAGACGGTCAGTACCGCATCAATCAAATGATGGAGGAAATTCGTTTTAAATGGCAGGGATTTTCGATGCAGCACGAAATGCATTGGAAAGAAATTGTCGATACCTTGAAAGTCCAAGGTGATCCTATGAGGAAAACGAATCTTATGGGTGGTTTAGTCCAGGCGGGATACTTTCCGCACTATATTTTTCCAATTGTCCCTAAAAATCTGGAGTTTGCTGGACGGTATGCCTTTGTGGACCCTAACGTCAATTTTGGAAACGATCTGCAGCAAGAGGTCAGTGGGGTCATGACTTATTTCTTCAATGGGCACGCAAATAAGGTGAATTTTCAAGTTAGCCATCTAACCGTTGGCGATAAATCCAACCAACGATACTGGTTACAATGGGATCTTACGTTTTAACTCGATAGGAGAAAGGATGCCGGAAATCCATTCTCGGAGCCGTCGTTACTACGTGAGGGAAGAAAGTTGGTGGGCTTCACGATTAGTCACAGCAGGCATAGACTGAACAGGGTAGGACAATGAGCTAGAAAACAGGAGTCAGAGGAATTGGGTTGATAAGTTTACTTGCCAAAAAGAGGGCGTCCCTATAAGTTAACCAAAATTATTTCATAATAGATTACAAAAATGTCCAACCTACCTGAACGTACACACATCTATCAGAATCATCATTTTGACAGCACGCGCTGGGATTATTTTGCGCTGCGTGATGATGATATCGTCATTGCAACCTCATATAAGGCAGGAACCACATGGACGCAAGCCATTGTTGCCCATCTTCTCTTTCCTGGAGGAGATTTTCCGGCTGCGCCTGCGGAAATGTCGCCATGGCTGGATATGCGGATTATTCCACTCGAAGTAGTGCTCAATAGATTAAAGGCGCAGAAGCATCGCCGTTTCATTAAGACGCACTTGCCGCTGGATGGAGTGGCGTACAACGATAAGATTAAATATCTTTATATCGCACGTGACACCCGAGATGTCTTTATGTCCTTATGGAATCACTATACGGGAATGCGGGATGAGATGTTTACGTTAATGAATATGCTACCAGGTCGTGTCGGTGACGAGCTTTCGCGCCCACCCGATGATCTTCATGTTTTCTGGAGTAACTGGATGACCCGTGGTACATTTGACTGGGAAACCGATGGTTGGCCTTATTGGTCGCACCTCTCCAATGTTCAATCTTGGTGGAATTTCCGTCATCTTCCGAATATCCAGTTATTCCACTATAACGATATGCTTGAGGATACCGAACGCGAGGTTCGCCGCATGGCTGCTTTTTTGGAGATTGATGTTCCAGAAAGTGCGTGGGCCGGTATCATCAAGGCGGTTTCCTTTGCTGAGATGAAGCGTCAGGGTGAACTCTACGCACCGGGAGGCGGTCAGTTTTGGAAGGGAGGCGCACAGACTTTTCTTCACAAAGGTACCAATGGTCGTTGGCGCGATGTGCTATCTGCGGAGGAGTTGACTTTGTATGATGCTGCATGTAAGCGTGCTATTACCCACGAATGCCGCGAATGGCTTGAGAACGGTGGGATGATCTGATCCGGTCGAATCTTTTGCGGTTTCGCTATGAAAATGGCTGCTGCTTGTATTGTGGCGGGTGTTTTGCTTGGTTGTATGAGTCTGCTTGCTCAGGGGCCGATTTTCGGAGACGTGGCACTTACGCGTGCGCTGCAATCTGTATTGGGTAGCGCTCCATATTGGGCAATATTTCTGACGGATTCAGCCAAGCTTCCTGGATTGTGGGTTACCCTTGGTGCCGCCATGCTCTTGGCTTTAGCGCATGGCGGTTGGCGAACCGCGGTTGTACCCATGTTGGCACTGCCCTTAGTGCAGCTCCTTGACACTTTATTGCGATTGTTACTGTTCGTTCCACGACCAACAACAGAGCTTGTCATGGTGATGACTGCACACACATCATCTGGACTTCCGTCCACGTTTGGATTGATTTATGGGGCTTTGTTTGGTGTAACGATTTGTGCTGTTCCTAAGCGCAATAGGGTTGCAGTTGTTGCATCTGTACTTGCGCTTCTTATCGTGGCTAGTGGCGCAGTTGCACGAATCGTGCTGGGAGGGCATTGGGCTAGTCAAACCATTGCTTCAGTGTTGATTGGATTTGCTGTCGCAATGGTGATCCGCATGATCATTGATCGATGGATAGATGGTAGAGAAAGCAAATTTTTTGAATAATGGACTGCTTATACATAAGTGTGCACCCTGAAAAAAAGATATGAGAGTGAATATCATTATTAAAGAAGTAAGTTTGTTGTTGGTTTCACATTAAAAATTACCCGCTGAAATAAGGCTGAAATTGGGATTCTTTGATCATTACTTGCTCAAAATGCTTAAATCATGATTTGTCAAGAGATTGACGCAGTGCTTATTCGCAGGTAGCATCGCCTGTTCTGATATTTAAGGAAAGAAGAGGATGCGCAAAAAGTTGGTGGTTGGGAACTGGAAAATGAATGGTAATTTGACTCAAAACCAGGCGTTGCTCAATGCAGTGATTGCCGGGACGAGTGAATTGCAGAATGTCATTTGTGCAGTTTGCGCGCCTTATCCTTATTTGGCCGATGTGCAACGTAATTTGAAGGGAACGCATGTACTTTGGGGCGCCCAGAACGTAAGTCAGTTTGATCAGGGTGCTTATACAGGTGAAGTGGCGGCAGAAATGCTGTTGGATTTTGCTTGCCATTATGTGATTGTCGGACATTCTGAAAGACGAACATTATTCGGTGAAGATAACCATACAGTTGCAGAGAAGTTTAAGAAAGCGCACGGTACAGGATTAGTACCCATTTTATGTGTCGGTGAGACGTTGGCGCAACGTGAGATCGATGAAACAGAGCATGTCATAGAAGAGCAGCTTGATGCTGTAATTAAATTGATGGGTATTGATTCGCTAATTCAGTCGGTTATCGCCTATGAGCCTGTATGGGCGATAGGTACGGGTAGAACAGCCACGCCAGCACAAGCGCAAAGCGTGCATGCGTTTATACGTGACAAGCTTGCAAAGCAAAGTGCAGATGTAGCAGCTAGCGTCCAGATCCTTTATGGGGGAAGTGTGAAAGCAAATAATGCGGATGAATTGTTTGCAATGTCGGATATCGATGGCGGGTTGATAGGCGGCGCTTCATTGGTTGCTAATGAGTTTATTTCGATTTGTTCAGCTGCAGCTCACCACTGATTTGTATAGAGTAAATAAAAAATGGAAACAGTAATTTGGTCGGTTCATTTAGTAACAGCATTAGTTATCATTGTTTTGGTTTTGTTGCAGCATGGAAAAGGCGCGGATGTAGGTGCTGCATTTGGAGGAGGGTCGGCTGGTAGCTTATTTGGTGCAAGTGGCTCAGCTAATTTTCTAAGTCGATCAACAGCTTTTGCAGCGACGGTATTTTTTATTACCAGTCTAACGCTCGCTTATTTTTCCGGTGGTGAAAGTGAGAGTGCGAGTGTGATGAAACGTTTAGAAGTAGAGTCACTTCAAGTGCAAGATGCAGAAACTTCATCTGAGGCAATACCATCCTCTGAGATACCATCAAATGATACTTCTAAGGCCAGAGAAATTCCTGAGTAGTCAGTAGTCAGCTGATGTAACTGTATTTGATATCTTTCTGTCGAGTAGATGTTTTGAATGTCTAGGATGAATGGCCGATGTGGTGGAATTGGTAGACACGCCGTCTTGAGGGGGCGGTGGCGAAAGCTGTGCGAGTTCGAGTCTCGCCATCGGCACCAATTATGCTGATTTAGACAACTAGAAAAACCTGCAAATATATCAATAACGAGAATAACGATATGCTAGATACAATGCTGGGTAATTATTTTCCAATTTTACTGTTTATTTTGGTTGGGCTGGCAGTAGGGGTGCTATCAATGTTAGCAGGTTGGCTGTTTGCACCTAACCGGCCCGATAGTGAGAAATTGTCACCCTATGAATGCGGCTTTGAAGCATTTGAAGATGCGCGCATGAAATTTGATGTGCGTTATTATTTGGTGGCAATACTATTTATTTTGTTTGATCTAGAAATCGCGTTCCTTTTCCCATGGGCAGTTGTATTGAATGAGATAGGCATGTTTGGGTTTGTTGCGATGCTAGTATTTCTCGGCATACTCATTGTGGGTTTTATTTACGAGTGGAAAAAAGGCGCCTTAGAGTGGGATTGATGTTATGGACGGTACAGTAGACAAAGGTTTTATGACCACCAGTTTGGATTCTGTTATCAACTGGGGGCGTACAGGGTCAATGTGGCCAATGACATTTGGGCTTGCTTGTTGTGCAGTGGAAATGATGCAAACAGGAGCGTCACGCTATGATTTGGATCGTTTTGGCATTGTATTTCGACCTAGCCCACGACAATCGGATGTGATGATAGTCGCGGGGACGTTATGCAACAAGATGGCTCCGGCATTACGTAAAGTTTATGATCAAATGGCTGAGCCACGATGGGTAATTTCTATGGGTTCCTGTGCAAATGGTGGTGGCTACTATCATTACTCATATTCGGTGGTGCGTGGATGCGATCGAATCGTACCAGTTGATATCTATGTGCCGGGATGCCCGCCTACTGCTGAAGCACTCCTCTATGGGATCATTCAGCTTCAAAATAAAATAAAAAGAACGAATACCATTGCTCGCTAGGTTTAATATGTCGATTAGTCGTATTGAGAAACTCTCTTCCGCTTTGCAGAATGCACTCAATGGTAAGCTGGTCAGTTTGAATCAGCGCTTGAAAGAAATAACCATTACCGTGCAGTCGCAAGATTTGTTGGATGTGGCAGAAGTCTTGCGTGATCATCCTGACTTGAATTTTGATATGCTTATTGATTTATGTGGCGTGGATTATTCAGTCTATACGCATGATTCATTTGCAGGAGAAGGGCGTCAAAATAGACGTTTTGCAGTTGTTTATCATTTGCTCTCAATAAACCTGAACCACCGATTGCGGTTAAGGGTATTTATTGATGATGATGAGTTCCCGATGGTGGATTCAGTCATAGGTACCTGGCCATCTGCGAATTGGTTTGAGCGAGAGGCATTTGATCTTTACGGTATTATTTTTTCCAATCATCCGGATTTACGAAGAATTCTTACCGATTATGGTTTTATTGGTAATCCTTTTCGTAAGGATTTTCCATTATCCGGGCATGTCGAGATGCGCTACGACGCTGATCAGAAACGAGTAATCTATCAACCCGTCACGATTGAACCCCGTGAAATTACGCCTTATGTGATCCGTGAGGATGCTTACGGTGAAGAGGACAGGATTGATTGAACATGAAATCGAAACATATCTTTTATGAGGTTGGGACTGCTTAGATATGGCTGAAATACGTAATTACACCATGAATTTTGGCCCACAGCATCCTGCAGCCCATGGTGTGCTGCGGTTGGTAATGGAGTTGGATGGTGAAGTAATCAGGAGAGCCGATCCACATGTCGGATTGCTGCATCGTGCCACAGAAAAATTAGCTGAGAACAAGACCTATATTCAGTCAGTGCCCTACATGGACAGATTGGATTATGTTTCCATGATGGCTAATGAGCACGCGTATGTAATGGCAATTGAGCGGTTACTGCAAATTGAGGTGCCTGTGCGTGCCCAGTATATACGCGTTATGTTTGATGAGATCACGAGAATACTGAATCATTTGCTCTGGCTAGGAGCTCACGCGTTAGATGTTGGTGCCATGACCGTATTTCTCTATGCATTCCGTGATAGAGAGGATTTGATGGATTGCTATGAGGCTGTATCAGGTGCCAGATTGCATGCGGCATACTACCGTCCAGGTGGGGTATACCGGGATTTGCCCGATTCAATGCCTCAATACCAAGCGTCACATATTCATGACGAAAAAGAAACAAAAAAAAGAAATGAAAATCGTCAGGGATCATTGCTCGATTTTGTTGAGGATTTCACTCGGCGTTTTCCAAAATTTATTGATGAATACGAAACGCTTTTGACTGACAACCGTATCTGGAAACAACGGTTGGTCGATATTGGTATAGTTTCACCCGAGCGTGCCAAGGCGTTAGGTTTTACTGGGCCGATGCTAAGAGGTTCTGGCGTAGAGTGGGATTTGCGCAAAAAACAACCCTACGAGGTTTATGATCAAATTGATTTTGACATACCGGTAGGAGTGAACGGTGATTGTTATGATCGCTACCTCGTGCGAATTGAAGAAATGCGCCAATCTAACCGTATCATCAAACAGTGTGTTGAATGGCTGCGAAATAATCCTGGTCCAGTCATTATCGATAATCACAAGGTTGCACCGCCTTCACGCGTAGCCATGAAGCAAAACATGGAAGAAATGATTCATCATTTCAAGTTGTTCACTGAGGGTATTCATGTTCCGCCAGGCGAGGTCTATGCTGCAGTTGAACACCCCAAGGGTGAATTTGGGATTTATATTATCTCCGATGGAGCAAACAAGCCCTACCGCTTAAAAATTCGTGCACCGGGTTTTGCCCATTTGGCGGCCTTGGATGAAATGTCGCGTGGGCACATGATTGCTGATTTGGTGGCAATTATTGGTACACAAGATATCGTTTTTGGTGAAATAGACAGATAAATAAAATGTTAAGTGCTGAATCCCTGGAAAAAATAAATCGAGAGATCGCAAAGTATCCTGCTGATCAGAAGCAATCGGCAGTCATGTCTGCGCTCGCAATCGCACAGGATGAGAAAGGCTGGCTGGCTACCGAAACCATGGATTTCATTGCCAAATATTTGGGTATGCCAGCTATAGCGGTATATGAAGTTGCGACATTTTACAATATGTACAATCTTAAACCGGTGGGTAAGCATAAAATCACCGTGTGTACAAATCTACCTTGTGCTTTATCGGGGGGAAGTGATGCGGCAGCGTATCTAAAACAAAAGCTAGGAATCGGATTCAATGAAACAAGCGCCGATGGACTGCTCACATTAAAAGAAGGTGAATGCATGGGAGCTTGCGGAGATGCTCCCGTTTTATTGGTTAATAACAAGCGAATGTGTAGTTTTATGTCTAATGATCAAATTGATCAATTGCTAGAGGAATTGCGCAAATGACTCAGTCTGTTCAGGTGATCCTGGCTGGCGTGGATCCCGCTGATCCCGATAACTGGAGATTAAAAAGCTATTTGAAACGTGATGGCTATGCAGCTCTTAAGAAAATTATTACTCAAAAGATTTCTCCTGAAGATGTTATCGAAGAAGTTAAGAAATCTGCGCTACGTGGTCGTGGTGGTGCCGGGTTTCCGACAGGTTTGAAATGGAGTTTCATGCCTCGTCAATATGAAGGAGATAAGTATCTCGTATGTAATTCAGACGAAGGCGAGCCTGGCACATTCAAAGACCGTGACATCATGCGGTACAACCCGCATATCTTGATAGAGGGCATGCTGATTGCCGCCTATGCAATGGGTGTAAAAAGAGGCTACAACTATGTGCATGGCGAAATTTGGGAAACTTATGAGCGTATGGAAGAAGCTGTTGATGAAGCGCGCGCAGCAGGCTTTCTAGGCGAGAAAATTCTAGGCTCTGATTTTAGCTTTCAACTCTATAATCATCATGGTTATGGCGCATATATCTGTGGTGAAGAAACAGCATTGCTTGAATCAATAGAAGGCAAGAAGGGGCAGCCACGTTTCAAGCCGCCTTTTCCTGCAAGCTATGGACTTTACGGTAAACCAACCACGATCAACAATACCGAAACGTTTGCTTCAGTTCCCTGGATTATACGTAATGGGGGAGAGAAGTACTTACAGTTAGGCAAGCCCAATAATGGCGGCACTAAGATTTTTTCGATATCAGGCCATGTCAATAAGCCAGGTAATTATGAAGTTCCCTTAGGTATTCCATTTGCAGAGTTATTAGAAATGGCTGGAGGCATGCGGGGGGGTAGAAAACTGAAGGGATGTATTCCTGGCGGGTCTTCGATGCCAGTTCTGCCCGGAGATGTGATGATGAAAACAGATATGGATTATGACTCAATCGCCAAAGCGGGGTCGATGCTTGGTTCTGGGGCTGTGATCATCATGGATGAGACGACCTGTATGGTGAGAGCACTGGAGCGACTATCTTACTTTTATTATGAAGAGTCTTGTGGTCAATGTACGCCATGTCGTGAAGGTACGGGTTGGCTTTATCGTATTATCAATCGCATAGAACATGGAAAAGGTAGGCCCGATGATTTGGATCTGCTTGATAATCTGGCAGACAATATTCAAGGGCGCACGATTTGTGCACTGGGCGATGCCGCAGCAATGCCTGTACGCGCAATGCTTCAGCATTTTAGAGATGAATTTGTGTATCACATTGAACATAAGCGATGTATGGTGTGATGTCGCTGGGCCGATGCGGTTCTTTTTTATAAGTGATTTATCCGAGAGTTTGTAATCGATGATCAATATCGAAATCAATGGTAAGCAAGTAACTGTCCCCAAAGGCGGCACTGTGATGGATGGTGCAAGGCAGATCGGGATTTATATTCCTCATTTCTGTTACCACAAAAAACTGTCCATCGCTGCAAATTGCCGCATGTGTCTGGTGCAAGTGGAAAAAGCACCTAAGCCTCTACCCGCTTGCGCGACACCTGCAACAGAAGGAATGAAGGTGTTTACCCATTCTCAGCAGGCGGTAACGGCACAGAAGGGCGTCATGGAGTTTTTGCTGATCAACCATCCTTTGGATTGTCCTATTTGCGATCAAGGTGGGGAATGTCAATTACAAGATCTGGCAGTCGGTTATGGAGCCAGTGAATCGCGCTATCAAGAAGCAAAACGAGTAGTCGTAAACAAAAATCTTGGCCCGCTTATTTCGACCGACATGACGCGTTGTATTCACTGTACCCGATGCGTGCGCTTTGGCCAGGAAATTGCTGGAATCATGGAGTTAGGCATGGCCGGTCGCGGCGAACACTCGGAGATTCTAGCTTTTGTAGGCAAAACAGTTGACTCCGAATTATCAGGAAATGTGATTGATCTTTGCCCCGTCGGCGCATTGGTCAGTAAACCATTTCGTTATTCAGCACGAACTTGGGAGCTGTCACGTAGAAAATCGATCAGTCCCCATTGCGGTTTAGGCAGCAATTTAATAGTGCAGGTAAAACAAAATCAAGTGATGCGGGTTTTGCCTCGTGAGAATGAAGAAATTAACGAATGCTGGTTATCGGATAAAGATCGTTTCTCTTACGAAGGATTAAATTCGGAAGATCGCTTAACAACTCCCATGATCAAACGGGATGGTCAATGGCATTCGTGCGATTGGCAGGAAGCATTGTTGTATGCCGTAAATGGCTTACAGTCAGTGATGGAAAATCATGGCGTGAACGCTATCGGCGCTATTGGATCGGCGCATAGTACCTTGGAAGAGCTTTTCCTGTTACAGAAATTGATACGAGTACTGGGAAGTGGCAATATTGATCATCGGTTCCGTCAATCAGATTTCCGGGCTGATAGCAGTCTGCAGGGTGCACCCTGGCTGGGAATGAATATAGCTGATATTCCTCAATTGAAATCAATCCTGGTTATTGGCAGTGTGCTGCGTAAGGATCATCCTCTCTTAGCTCATCGTTTCCGTCAGGCAGTTAAGAATGGAGCGCAATTCAGTATCGTTAATCCAGTTGACGATGATCTCTTAATGAAAGTTGCTCAACGTGCAATCGTGCCACCTTCTGAAATGGTGAATATGTTGGCACAAATTCTCAAAGTGATTGCTGAGGCACGGCCGAGTGAGGAATTACTGGAGAATACCAAGCAGCTTATAGCGATGGTAAGTGTCACCGATGTGGCACGCGCAATTGCAAACAGCTTATTAGAAAATCAGCCTGCTGCAATATTCCTCGGGAATTTATCGCAACATCATCCACAGTACGCAGATATCCATGCGCTTGCACAATCGATAGCAAAAATAATGGGTGCCAATTTTGGATTTCTCGGTGAAGCAGCCAACAGTGTAGGTGCCTATTTAGCAGGCGCAATCCCAGGCAGAGGTGCATTGGGGACTGAAATTAAGCTTGATGAGTATGGATCTCAATTGAATGCCGCACAAATGCTTGGTAATCACTCAGCGAGTACTGCTCTTCCATGTCAGGCTTATGTACTCATGAACCTTGAGCCGGAGCTTGATACCTATAATCCACAACAAGCAAGAAAAGCAATAGAGAGTGCAGAATTCGTTATTTCTCTGAGCGCTTATAAAGGCAACATTACAAATTATGCCGATGTGGTCTTACCTATTGCGCCATTTACGGAAACATCAGGTACCTTTGTAAATACCGAGGGGCGTGTACAAAGTTTTAATGGAGTGGTTCCCCCCTTAGGTGAGGCTCGCCCTGGATGGAAGGTTTTGCGTGTATTAGGTAATTTGTTCCAGTTAGATGGTTTTGATTACGAAACATCCGAACAAATTAGAGGGCAAATAATTCCTGCTGAAGAAGCTGTCATAAGATATCTCAATAACGATTTAAAGGACTATCAAGTAAATACATCGATTCAGTCAGTCAGTGGCCTGCAACGGATTGGAGAAATACCCATTTACCAGGCAGATCCCATTGTACGACGCGCTGAATCCTTGCAGTTAACCCATGATGCGGCATTACCAAAAGCATGGATGTCAACTGCGATGCTAGCGCAACTTGGAGTGAGTAACGGTGAGATGGTTAAAGTAAAGCAAGACGGTGGTGAAGTGCAGCTAGAAGTAGCCTGTGATGATGGACTTCCCTTGAATTGCGTGCGTGTAGCGAGTGCACATTCTCATACATCGACATTGGGCGCGATGTTTGGGGAGATTTTGGTAGAAAAAATATAAAAATACGAGTGGGATTCGTTGATGGATTATACACAACAATTATTTGAGCAGATGTTTGGTGCTGAGTGGGGTTTGACGGCATTTTTATTGGCAAAGAATCTGTTCTATATCATAGCGATTGTCGTGCCATTGCTCTTGGCGGTTGCCTATCTAACTTTTGCTGAGCGTAAAATTATTGCGTATATGCAGATTAGAGTTGGGCCAAACCGAGTAACATTTTTTGGGATCTCATGGTTGCGTGGTTGGGGGCAGCCTATTGCAGACGCTGTAAAAGCGATCATGAAAGAGATCATTATTCCCACTGGCGCCAATAAATTTCTGTTTCTACTTGCGCCTGTCATTACGATAGCGCCTGCCCTGGCGGCATGGGCTGTGGTTCCGTTTTCACCAGAACTCGTGCTAGCGGACATCAACGCTGGCTTGCTCTATATTCTCGCGATGACTTCTTTGGGAGTTTATGGCGTCATTATCGCTGGCTGGGCTTCCAATTCTAAATATGCATTTTTAGGATCCATGCGATCAGCAGCACAGGTTGTTTCCTATGAATTAGCAATGGGTTTTGCGCTGGTTTGTGTGCTAATGATGTCTGAAAGCCTTAATTTAGGCGATATTGTTAAAGGGCAGGAAGGTGGGAGCTTTCTGAACTGGTATCTGATTCCTTTATTCCCGATGTTTTTGGTTTATTTTATTTCTGGTGTGGCTGAAACGAATCGGGCCCCTTTCGATGTTGCGGAAGGAGAATCAGAAATTGTTGCAGGATTTCATGTTGATTATTCTGGCATGGCGTTTACCGTCTTTTTCCTGGCAGAATATGCCAACATGATATTGGTTGCGACACTCACGAGTATCATGTTTTTAGGTGGTTGGCTTCCTCCATTAGATATGGCACCCTTTACCTTGGTACCTGGAATAGTGTGGTTATTATTAAAAATAGCCTTTATGCTATTTTTCTTTTTATGGTTCCGCGCTACTTTTCCACGTTACCGGTATGATCAAATCATGCGTCTTGGCTGGAAGATATTTATTCCGATAACCTTAGTGTGGATTATCCTCTTGGGTGGGCTGATGCAGCTACCAGAATCAATCAGGGCAGTGTTTCCACTTAATCTATGGTTTAACTAAAGGAGGAAGGGACATGGAACGCATTAAGCATTTTTTTAAATCCTTTCTGTTGTTTGAATTACTAAAAGGGATGAAGGTCACAGGGCGCTATCTGTTTGCACCCAAGATTACAGTACATTATCCAGAGGAAAAAACTCCTCAGTCACCACGGTTCCGCGGATTACACGCCTTGCGGCGATATCCTAATGGTGAAGAGCGCTGTATAGCTTGTAAATTATGTGAAGCAGTATGCCCCGCCATGGCGATTACCATCGAATCTGAACAGCGAGAAGATGGATCCCGACGTACCACACGTTATGATATAGACATGATTAAATGTATATTTTGTGGTTTCTGCGAGGAAGCATGCCCGGTAGACGCGATCGTGGAGACCCGTGTACTCGAATACCATGGCGAGGTACGCGGCGATCTCACGTATACAAAAGAAATGCTCCTTGCTGTTGGGGATCGCTACGAAGATCAGATCGCTAAAGACAGAGAAGCGGATGCGCCTTACCGATAAATATACTCAATAGACACTCATGAATTTTCAGGATTTTATTTTTTATTTTTTTTCTGGAGTATTGGTGCTGTCTGCGCTAGGGGTGATAACACTCCGTAATCCAGTATATGCTGCGTTGCTTCTGGTGCTCGCCTTTTTTACTTCTGCTGGTATTTGGTTGCTCTTAGAAGCTGAGTTTCTAGCAATCACATTAGTGCTGGTCTATGTGGGAGCAGTTATGGTTCTGTTCCTTTTTGTCGTCATGATGCTGGATATTAACCTGGAGCGTTTACGTCAAGGGTTTTGGAAATGGTTTCCATTTGGCGCACTACTAGCGTTGGTTTTAGCGGTAGAAATGAGCATGGTGCTGATGGGAAGTCAGTTTAATTTAGAAAACATGCCTTCTCCTCCTGCACATGATGCTAGTTATAGCAATACCAAAGAGTTGGGGCGCTTAATATATACCGAGTATGTATACGCTTTTGAGTTGGCTGCAGTTATTTTATTGGTAGCGATGGTCGCTGCCATCGCACTTACTTTACGTTATCGTACCGACAAAAAATCTCCAAATCCCTCGAATCAAGTTAAAGTTAAGCGAGACGATCGAATACGAATCATTTCTATGTCTTCCGAAAATAAAGAATGATTATAAATACATAGATTTATAAGGCATAGCCATTTCTCAAATACGTTCAGACTAAAAGGTGGTTAATTGATATCGTTATCCCATTATCTCGTTCTCGGCGCAATATTGTTTGCGATAGGCGTGGTTGGCATTTTTCTCAATCGGAAAAATGTGATTATTTTACTGATGTCTATCGAATTAATGCTGTTAGCAGTCAATATTAACTTTGTTGCTTTTTCTCATTTTCTCCAAGATGTGGCGGGGCAGATTTTTGTTTTTTTCATCCTTACTGTGGCGGCAGCAGAAGCTGCGATTGGCTTAGCGATATTAGTCGTACTCTTTCGTAATTTGCGTACCATTAACGTGGACGATCTGGATGAGTTGAAAGGTTAGTGTTTGTCCTTAAGAAATAGAAAACTGTTTGATAACTAACAATTAAAATTCATAAATTAGATGGAAAAACTTTATTTATTGGTTCCGCTGGCCCCGTTATTGGGTGCAATGATTGCTGGACTATTCGGTCGTTTTATAGGCACAACGTGGAGTCATCGAACGACGATTTTATTGGTTTTCATTTCTCTAATCGCTTCTTTGGTTATTTTCGTAGATGTTTTCCAAGGGAATACCTATAACGGTAGTGTATATACCTGGATGATTCTAGGCGAAACGCAGTTTGAGATTGGTTTTTTAATTGACCCGCTTTCAGTCACCATGATGGTGGTGGTGAATCTGGTATCGTTGATGGTGCATATTTATACCATTGGCTATATGCATGGTGATCCTGGTTATCAGCGATTTTTTAGTTATATTTCGCTATTTACTTTTTCCATGCTGATGCTGGTAATGTCCAACAATTTCTTGCAGCTCTTCTTTGGTTGGGAAGCAGTAGGGCTTGTTTCTTATTTACTTATCGGCTTTTGGTATACCCGTCCAACCGCTACTTACGCCAATTTAAAAGCATTTTTAGTAAACCGTGTCGGAGACTTTGGGTTTCTACTGGGAATTGGCTTGGTGTTCATGTATTTTGGAACATTAGATTATGAACTGGTGTTTGCCCATGCTGGACATATGGCAGCGCATTCCATAGAAATCATACCCGGGCAATCTTGGATGCTGATGACGGTTATTTGTTTACTGTTATTTGTTGGCGCGATGGGAAAATCTGCGCAATTTCCTTTGCATGTGTGGCTACCTGATTCAATGGAAGGCCCCACACCGATATCAGCCTTAATACATGCCGCTACGATGGTAACCGCCGGTATCTTTATGGTTGCACGTATGTCGCCTTTGTTTGAATTATCTGAAACGGCATTGGCAACGATTTTGGTAATCGGAGGTATTACGACCCTATTCATGGCACTAGTCGCCGTAGTGCAGAATGATATCAAGCGTGTCGTTGCATTCTCTACATTATCGCAGCTTGGCTACATGACGGTTGCATTGGGTGCGTCAGCCTATTCAATCGCTATTTTCCATCTCATGACACACGCTTTTTTCAAGGCTGTGTTATTTCTTGGGGCGGGGTCAGTGATCATTGCTATGCATCATGAGCAGGATATGCGTCAGATGGGCGGGTTAAAAAAATATATGCCGGTTACATACTGGACCATGTTTATTGCCGCATTGGCAAGTGCTGGCGTACCTGGATTCTCAGGATTTTTCTCTAAGGACGCTATCATAGAAGCGGTTAAATTTTCTGAGATTCCAGGGGGTGGATTCGCTTATTTCTGTGTATTGGCGACAGTTTTTGTAACTGCATTATATACATTCCGTCTAATAATCATGACATTTCATGGTGAGCCACGTATGGATGCTCATACGCGGGATCATTTACATGAATCGCCGTGGGTCGTCACCGTACCGCTTATCGTGCTAGCGATCCCAACTATTGCAGCTGGCTGGTTGATCGGAACGATGGTATTTGGGGATTATTTTGGTGGTGCTATTCAGATACTACCTGAACATGGAGTGATAGCAAGTTTGGAAGCTGAGTTTACGGGTGTCATAGGAATGATGATGCATGCATTTGTGACACTGCCTTTCTGGCTATCGCTTGCTGGAATATTTACTGCCTGGTTCTTATATTCATACAGAACTGAGTTACCACAAAAAATAAAGAAATTATCGGGGCCTATATATACTTTGCTCGATCGCAAATATTATATTGATGAACTTTACTCATGGGTATTTGCTAAAGGTTCGCGCTCGTTAGGGACGGTTCTGTGGAAAATAGGCGATGTAAAAATTATTGATGGTTTTTTTGTCAATGGAACAGCGCGTGTAGTTGTTTTAGTAGCTTCAGTAGCACGACGCTTTCAATCGGGCTACATTTATCATTATGCATTTACCATGATTGTCGGTATCTTTGTTTTGATGAGTTTGTGGCTTTATTATTTCTGAGAAAATTGATTGAGAGATAAAATATAAAGTACCAGATGGCGGTTTTCATGGTGCTCTAAAAACAAAAACGCATTTACATGTAAACGAAATGGAATAATCATGTTGTTTGGATTCCCACTATTAAGCATTATTATCTGGTTGCCTATTTTTTTCGGCCTGATTGTTCTGGCAATAGGAAATAACCGCAATACATTATTGCCACGCTGGTTGTCGCTAGTCGGTTCAGTTACTGGTTTGCTCGTAGCGCTACCGCTCTATACGGGCTTTGATCCTACTTTGAGCACGATGCAATTTGTAGAGCAGTATGTTTGGTTTGAACGACTGAATGTACACTACCATGTGGGTGTCGATGGCATATCCATGCCACTGATCTTACTGAATTGCTTTATTACACCGCTCATCGTGATTGCCGGATGGGAGGTTATTCGTGAACGTGTTTCTCAGTATCTCGGTGCGTTCCTGATCATGTCAGGTATTGTCAATGGTGTATTCTCATCATTGGACGCTGTGCTTTTCTATACCTTCTGGGAAGCGTCATTAATCCCCATGTTCATCATCATCGGTGTCTGGGGTGGACCAAATAGAGTCTATGCTGCTATAAAGTTTTTTCTATATACGTTAATGGGTTCGTTGTTGATGCTCATTGCCTTGATTTACTTGTATCAGGCATCTGATGGCAGTTTCTCCATCCTGGATTATCACCAATTACCCTTGCCAATGACGCCACAAATACTCATATTTGTTGCTTTCTTGCTGGCATTTGCCGTCAAAGTACCAATGTGGCCAGTGCATACGTGGTTGCCGGATGCGCACGTTGAAGCACCTACGGGTGGCTCCGTTGTACTGGCTGCGATACTGTTGAAACTCGGTGGCTATGGCTTTCTCAGATTCTCGATGCCGATAGCACCTGATGCAAGTTTATATCTTGCTGAAATGATGATTCTGCTGTCTCTGGTTGCGGTCGTCTACATTGGATTAGTCGCTTTGATGCAGCAAGACATGAAAAAGTTAATTGCCTATTCGTCTGTTTCTCACATGGGGTTTGTCACGCTGGGATTTTTTCTGCTGAATGATATTGGCG
>CAYNXU010000006.1:0-22588 GCA_964401225.1 uncultured Nitrosomonas sp. | reverse complement strand
GTGAATATTTGCTTGGGACCAGCATTGCTAGACCACTCATTGCTAAAAGGCAAATAGAAATCGCTCGGGAAACAGGTTCGGATGCAGTTTCTCACGGTGCAACCGGAAAGGGGAATGATCAGGTTCGTTTTGAGCTTGGTTATTATGCACTGCAGCCTGATATTCATGTAATTGCACCCTGGCGTGAATGGGATCTAACTTCGCGAGATAAACTTTTGCGGTATGCAGAGGGGCATGGTATTCCAATTGAAATGAAGCAGCAGAGTGGATCACCTTACAGTATGGACGCGAATTTGTTGCATATTTCTTACGAAGGTCGCTTATTAGAAGATCCTGCAAGAGAGCCTGAAGAATCAATGTGGCGATGGACGATCGCGCCAGAGCAAGCGCCAGATGAGCCAGAGTATCTTGATTTAGAATTTGAGCGTGGCGATATTGTTGCGCTGAATCAAGAAAGGCTGTCACCAGCAGAAGTCCTTACGAGGCTAAATCAACTAGGTGGTAAGCATGGTATTGGGCGACTTGATTTGGTGGAGAATAGATATGTTGGAATGAAGTCGCGAGGATGCTATGAAACTCCTGGTGGTACGATAATGTTACGCGCACATCGTGCAATTGAATCTATTACGTTAGATCGGGAGGTTGCCCATTTGAAGGATGAGTTAATGCCAAGATACGCGGCCCTCATTTATAATGGATATTGGTGGAGTCCTGAGCGTAAAATATTACAAACAATGATTGACGAATCGCAAGTTCAGGTCAATGGGTGGGTGCGATTGAAGCTTTATAAGGGTAATGTAATAACAGTTGGCCGTGATTCTAGAACTGACTCGTTATTTGATCCAAATATTGCTACTTTTGAAGATGACCGTGGTGCCTATAATCAGGCAGATGCCGCAGGGTTTATCAGATTAAATGCGTTAAGAATGCGGATTGCAGCGAAAATCAGAAAGTGATACGCAGATTTGCTTGGTCAGATGCGCATGGAGTTTCTCTGTGAGTAAAATGTGTCGTATCATCTTTTGATATTATGTCAAAAGCTTACTCACAATAATTAGATAAAGAAATGGCCGTGCAATGAAAGACGGGTAATAGCTGTTAAAAGGGTAGAGAAATTACCTGGTATAAAGGAAAAGGAGCAAAAAATTTATGTCACGTTATACGAGGGATTAAGAATTGGTTAGTACAAACAATGTAAAATAAAATGGATAGAGAGGATAGAGAGTATTATGCGGCGGTTAAAAAAGGATATATGTGGAAATTACGCAAGTATTCGAAAAAAGTTGGGTGTAAAGATTTCTATCATCCTTGACATGAGTAGATAAACCCCATAAAATCCGCAGTCTTTTTAGCCGCCTCTGCAAGCCTTCATAAAAGTTGTGTTCAAGCAAATCATATTAAATGATATAAGCAAATAAAAGAACAATAGGTAAAAGACGGAAAGTCAAATTAGTAAAGCGAAGCTAGAATTTAGATGCAAAGCTATTCGATGTTCGATCGGTAAGAATGGAATATAAACAAAGATTCAATTAAGAAATAAAACATAATTATGCCAACCATAAGCCAATTAGTAAGAAAGCCACGAAAAGCTAAGCGTGTAAAAAGCAAAGTGCCAGCCTTAGAAAGCTGTCCGCAAAAGAGAGGCGTATGTACACGTGTGTATACAACCACACCAAAGAAGCCTAATTCTGCGCTCCGCAAGGTTGCACGGGTCCGATTGACAAACGGATTTGAGGTAACAAGCTATATTGGTGGTGAAGGCCATAATTTACAAGAGCATTCTGTAGTACTGATACGTGGCGGGCGTGTAAAAGATTTGCCGGGTGTGCGATATCATACAGTTCGAGGCAGTTTAGATACTGCTGGTGTTAAGGATCGCAAAAAGGCGCGTTCAAAATATGGTTCTAAAAAACCTAAGGCCTCATAGCATATAAAATTGAACTAACAAAGCAGGGTGTTGCACAGATAAATAGAAATAGTTTGGGGATAGTAAATGCCAAGACGGAGAGAAGTACCAAAACGCGAAATTCTACCTGATCCTAAATATCATAATGTTGAAATAGCAAAGTTTGTAAACGTGCTGATGACACGTGGTAAAAAATCTGTAGCAGAACGTATTATATATGGCGCCTTGAATCAGATTGAGAAAAAAACGGGAAAGGATCCGGTGGAAGTGTTTACGCAGGCGATGACAAATATTCGGCCTGTGGTTGAGGTTAAGAGTCGCCGAGTTGGGGGGGCTAATTATCAAGTGCCCGTGGAGGTCAGGTCAGTAAGACGCAATGCGCTAGCAATGAGATGGTTGCGAGATGCGGCTCGCAAGCGCAGTGAAAAGTCTATGGATATACGACTGGCGGGAGAATTGATAGAAGCGTCCGAAGGTCGAGGAGGTGCAATGAAAAAACGTGATGAGGTGCATAGAATGGCTGAGTCTAATAAGGCATTTTCCCACTATCGCTTCTGATAAAAGTCATAGCATATTTATTAATGCTAAGAAAAAAAGTATGTCAAGACAGATCGAATTGTGATCGAATTGTGGTTGATTGGCAGCAACGAGCAATTATAAAAGTAATTTAATTTTAAGGTAATAATCGTGTCTAGGAAAACATCCATTGAGCGCTATCGTAATATTGGAATCATGGCGCATATTGATGCAGGGAAAACAACGACAACAGAGCGTGTTTTGTTTTATACCGGAGTCTCTCATAAACTAGGTGAGGTGCATGATGGCGCGGCGACGATGGATTGGATGGAGCAGGAACAGGAGCGAGGTATAACGATTACATCTGCCGCAACAACTTGTTTTTGGAAGGGGATGGCAGGTAATTACCCGGAGCATAGGATAAATATTATTGATACTCCGGGGCACGTTGATTTCACTATTGAAGTAGAGCGTTCTTTGAGAGTGTTGGATGGTGCGTGCACAGTATTCTGTGCGGTGGGCGGTGTTCAGCCACAAACAGAAACAGTATGGCGGCAAGCTAATAAATATAAGGTGCCGCGACTTGCATTTGTGAATAAAATGGACCGTTCCGGAGCAAATTTTATGCGCGTGCTTGAGCAAATCAAGTCGCGTTTAAAAGCTAATCCAGTGCCTATACAATTGCCGATAGGTGCTGAAGATAGATTTGAAGGCGTCGTAGATTTGGTGAAAATGAAAGCAATTTATTGGGATGATGCGTCTCAAGGAATGAAATTTGAGGAGCGCGATATTCCAGCAGATATGCTAACTGAGGCTAAGTCTTGGCAGGAGAAAATGATAGAATCTGCAGCCGAGGCCTCGGAAGAGTTAATGAATAAATATCTAGAGAATGGGGAATTATCTGAATCTGATATTAAGTGGGGTTTAAGAGCGCGCACCTTGGGTAATGAGATTGTTCCTATGCTATGTGGAACGGCATTTAAGAATAAAGGTGTACAAGCTATGTTGGACGCGGTAGTAGATTATCTACCGTCACCGTTAGATGTTCCTGCAATCCTGGGAATTAAGGAAAATGGAGAAAGTGATGAGCGTCATGCAAGTGATGATGAGCCGTTTTCATGTCTTGCTTTTAAAATAGCCACTGATCCATATGTAGGGCAACTCACCTTTTTTCGAGTATATTCAGGCGTGGTGACTTCAGGGGACACCGTATACAACTCCGTGAAGGGGCGTAAGGAGCGAATAGGCCGAATTCTGCAAATGCACGCCAATCAGAGGGAAGAGATTAAAGAGGTGCGCGCAGGAGATATTGCCGCGGCGGTAGGGTTAAAGGAGGTTGTCACTGGCGATACGTTATGTGATAGTGAACATGTCATTACTTTGGAGCGGATGGATTTTCCGGAGCCAGTAATTCATGTCGCAGTAGAACCCAAAACAAAGAATGATCAAGAAAAAATGGGCATTGCGTTAAATCGTCTCGCTCAAGAAGATCCGTCGTTTAGGGTTCGTACAGATGAGGAGTCGGGTCAAACAATTATTTCTGGAATGGGAGAGTTACATCTGGAAATCATTGTTGATCGAATGAGAAGAGAATTTAGCGTTGAGGCAAATGTTGGTGCGCCGCAGGTGGCTTATCGTGAAGCTATTAAGAAAAAGGTTGAGGTGGAGGGTAAGTTCATCAAGCAGAGTGGTGGGCGTGGTCAATATGGGCATGTTTGGTTAAGAATGGAACCAAACGAAGCTGGAAAAGGATTCGAGTTTATCGATGAAATCAAGGGGGGTGTGGTTCCTCGTGAATACATACCGGCAGTAGAAAAAGGACTGCAAGATTCATTGGGTGCTGGCGTTTTAGCTGGATATCCAGTTGTTGATGTTAAAATAGCCTTATTCGATGGTTCCTATCATGATGTTGATTCTAATGAAAATGCATTCAAGATGGCGGCGTCAATTGCCTTTAAAGAAGGAATGCGAAAGGCAAGCCCTGTATTATTAGAGCCAATGATGGCGGTAGAAGTTGAAACACCTGCCGATTTTATGGGTAATGTTGTTGGTGATTTATCATCACGTCGTGGCATGATTCAGGGCATGGATGACACGGCAGGATTTAAAATAATACGAGCTGAAGTGCCGCTAGCTGAAATGTTTGGTTATTCAACTATTTTGCGTTCGGCAACACAAGGTAGGGCAACCTATACAATGGAATTTAAGCACTATTCAGAAGCGCCTAAAAGTGTGGCTGAAGCAATTATCAATAAAAGTAAATAATTATTGACGATAAGGATATAGCATGGCAAAGAGTAAATTTGAGCGACTGAAGCCCCATATAAACGTGGGAACGATAGGTCATGTTGATCATGGTAAGACGACATTGACGGCAGCGATTACGATGGTGTTATCGAGGAAGTTTGGGGGAGAAGCGAAGTCGTATGCACAAATTGACTCTGCGCCGGAAGAGCGTGCGCGAGGAATTACCATTAATACGGCGCACGTGGAGTATGAAACTGAGAATCGTCATTATGCGCATGTAGATTGTCCGGGGCATGCGGATTATGTGAAAAACATGATTACTGGTGCAGCGCAGATGGACGGAGCAATCCTGGTGGTATCAGCAGCTGATGGGCCGATGCCTCAGACGCGTGAGCATATCTTGCTGGCAAGACAAGTTGGAGTCCCGTATATCATTGTCTATATGAACAAAGCTGATATGGTGGACGATGCTGAGTTGTTAGAGCTCGTGGAAATGGAAATACGAGAGCTATTGTCCAAATATGATTTTCCTGGCGATGATACGCCCATTATTATAGGTTCGGCGTTGAAGGCGCTGGAAGGAGATCAGAGTGATATCGGAGAGCCGTCAATATATAAATTAGCGGAAGCGTTGGATAGCTATATTCCTGAGCCGCAACGAGCTATAGATGGTGCATTTATCATGCCGGTTGAAGATGTGTTCTCAATATCGGGCCGTGGTACTGTTGTAACAGGTCGTGTGGAGCGCGGAATAGTCAAGGTAGGTGATGAAATTGAGATTGTTGGTTTGAGGCCGACATTAAAGACGGTTTGTACCGGTGTCGAAATGTTTAGAAAGCTGCTAGACCAAGGGCAGGCAGGTGATAATGTGGGTATACTGCTGCGTGGTACGAAGCGTGAGGAGGTTGAGCGTGGTCAGGTACTGGCAAAGCCAGGTAGTATACTGCCTCATACGAAGTTCACAGCGGAGATATATGTGTTAAGTAAAGAAGAAGGGGGGCGTCATACACCTTTCTTTGCGGGGTATCGTCCGCAATTTTACTTTCGCACGACAGATGTAACCGGATCCATAGAATTACCAGCCGGAACGGAGATGGTGATGCCGGGCGATAATATCTCAGTAACTGTTAATCTAATTTCACCGATTGCGATGGAAGATGGGTTGCGTTTTGCGATTCGTGAAGGTGGTAGAACTGTTGGGGCTGGTGTCGTAGCTAAAATTATTGAGTAGCGGTATCAGACAATTAAATTAGCGGTCACAATACTCGAGTTAATGCAGTAAGTGTGATTAGCTGGTCTCAGGATAAATATGCAAAATCAAAAAATTCGAATACGCTTAAAAGCATTTGATTATCGGTTGATAGATAAATCGGCAATGGAAATCGTTGAAACGGCTAAGAGAACTGGTGCTGTAGTAAGAGGCCCTGTCCCATTGCCAACTAGAATTGAGCGATTTGATGTTTTGCGTTCTCCGCATGTGAACAAAACATCTCGCGATCAGTTTGAGATTCGTACACATCTACGTTTAATGGATATATTAGACCCCACTGATAAAACGGTGGATGCATTAATGAAACTCGATCTGCCTGCAGGTGTTGATGTAGAGATCAAATTATAGCTTTAACAAAAGTAGCTTAAAAAAAGTATTGGACTAAATATTCTAAAAAGCTGTTGGTAAAGGAAGAGATTAATGAGCCTAGGATTGATCGGTAAAAAGGTAGGGATGACTAGAATTTTTACTGATAATGGTGATAGCATCCCAGTGACAGTGCTTGATGTGTCAAATAATCGAGTTTCGCAAATTAAGAGACTGGAAACTGATGGTTATTCTGCTATACAGGTTACTTATGGAAAGCAACATGCTAATAGATTAAATAAATCAATATTAGGGCATTTTGCTAAGGCTGGAGTTGAGGCTGGAGTTATTGTTAAAGAATTTTGTGCTGATAATGCTGAGATAGAGAATATCGAATCTGGATCGAAGATAGGGTTGGATTTATTTCAGATCGGGCAGAAGGTTGATGTGACAAGCAAAAGTATCGGAAAAGGATTCGCAGGAACAATAAAGAGGCATAATTTCTCGTCAAATCGAGCAAGTCACGGAAATTCAAAATCGCATAATGTGCCGGGTTCTATAGGTATGGCTCAAGATCCAGGACGCGTATTTCCTGGAAAGAAAATGTCAGGAAGACTGGGTGGAGAGAAGTGTACGATACAAAATCTTGAAGTTTTACGGATAGACTCGGAGCGAGAATTAATACATGTAAAAGGTTCAGTTCCTGGAGCAAAAGAATCCATAGTAATTATACGGGCTGGCGTTAAGAGCAAAGCTAAAGATAAGTAAAAACATTGTGTAGTAGCAATAATAAATCGACAAAATAGGGAAACGCAGTGGAAGCAAAATGTATCGGCAATGATGGTAAAACAACCAACGTATCAGTTTCTGAATTAGTGTTCGGAAGAGAGTATAACGAATCACTGGTACACCAAATTGTTACTGCTTATATGGCCAACGCTAGGAGCGGAACACGCGCTCAAAAGAGTCGATCAAATATAGCTAAATCTACACATAAACTCTGGAGACAAAAAGGAACAGGAAAAGCAAGGGTCGGAGCTGCGTCAAACCCATTGTGGCGAGGTGGTGGAAGGGCCTTTCCAAATATGCCTCATGAGAATTTTACACACAAAATTAATAGAAAAATGTATCGTGCAGGCATATGTAGCATACTTTCGCGATTACTAAGTGAAAATAGATTGCTCCTAATAGATGAATTCTCTGTTGAAACACCTAAAACTAAAGAATTTATAGGCAAATTACGAGCTTTAAATTTGACAAGTGTGTTGATTATTACTGAGAATGTAGATAGCAATCTCTATTTGTCATCAAGAAATGTACCTACTGTGAGTATTACTGATACTGCTCATATTAGTCCGGTCAGCTTGTTAAAGCATAATCACATATTGATAAGTCGTGAAGCAGCACAAAAATTTGAGGAGTTGTTGAAATGAAATCATCAGCCATCAATCAAGAAAGAGCGTTGCAGCTAATTATAGCGCCTCAGATTTCAGAAAAGGCAACGTTACTTGGAGAAAAACATAATCAAATAATTTTTCGTGTGCTGCAAGATGCAGAGAAGAGCGAAATAAAAGACGCAATAGAATATTTATGGAAATCACAAAAAGTTGAAGTAACAAAAGTGCGGATTTCCAATGTGAAGGGTAAAGAAAAAAGATTTGGACGTTTTATGGGAAAACGTACTGGTTGGAAAAAAGCCTATGTTGCCATTAAAAAAGGGCAGGAATTGAACTTTTTGGATTTTAAGCAGGGAGATGATAAATAATGGCGCTAGTAAATGTTAGACCAACTTCTCCAGGGCGTAGATCTGTCATTAAGATTGTAAATAACGATCTGCATAAAGGTAAGCCATATTCAGGATTGGTTGAAAAGAAGAAAAGCTCAGCGGGTCGTAATAATACAGGACGCATCACTACGCGCCATAAAGGTGGTGGACATAAACAAAATTATCGATTAATTGATTTTCGTCGTAATAAAGATGACATCGTAGCTAGTGTTGAAAGAATAGAATACGATCCCAACCGGAGTGCAAACATAGCACTGCTAAGTTATATAGATGGAGAAAGACGCTATATTATTGCGCCAAAAGATGTTGAAGTTGGCGCTAAATTAATTAGCGGTGTTAAGGCGCCGATAAAGGTAGGTAATGCAATGCAGTTACGTCATATACCACTTGGCAGTACAATACATTGTATAGAGTTGCAGCCGGGCAAAGGCGCACAATTAGCAAGATCAGCCGGTACTTCAGCACAAATACTTGCTCGCGAGGGAAACTATACCCAGGTACGTTTGCGTTCGGGTGAAATACGTAAGATACATGTCGAATGTAGAGCTACGATAGGCGTAGTTGGTAACGACGAACATAATCTTAGATCAATAGGTAAAGCTGGTGCACAAAGATGGCGTGGTATTAGGCCGACAGTACGGGGAGTGGCAATGAATCCAATTGACCATCCGCATGGTGGTGGCGAAGGTAAAACTGCGGCTGGAAGACACCCTGTAAGTCCATGGGGATTGCCGACAAAGGGTTATCGCACAAGAAGCAACAAGCGTACAGATAATATGATTGTGCGTCGCCGATTTTCTAAAAAGGGTTAATGTTTTATGGGGCGTTCTGTTAAAAAAGGTCCATATGTTGACCTTCATCTGATTAATAAAGTGAAAACTGCAAAAGCCAGCAATGATAAAAAACCAATTAAAACCTGGTCGCGCAGATCAACGATTTTACCCGATTTTATTGGATTAACTATCGCTGTGCACAATGGTCGTCAGCATATTCCAGTATATATTAATGAAAATATGGTTGGCCATAAGCTAGGAGAGTTTTCACTTACTCGTACGTTTAAAGGTCATGCGGGTGATAAAAAAACAACGGGATCTCGCAAATAAGGAATAATTATATGCAAGTAACTGCAACATTACCGAGTATTAGATTATCTGCGCAAAAAGGACGTTTGGTGGCTGATCAGATAAGAGGATTAAGAGTGGCTCGTGCAATTGAGTTATTAACATTCAGTCCGAAGAAGAGCGCAACAATTATTTTAAAATTACTTGAATCCGCAATAGCTAATGCTGAACATAATGAGGGTGCCGATATTGACGATTTACATATATCTGAGATTCTAGTTGATCGTGGCACCTCATTAAAGCGATTAAGTGCTCGCGCAAAAGGACGGGGTAATCGAATTGTAAAACCAACCTGCCGCATTTTATTAACTGTTAGTGATCGTTAATCATTAAATTAAAAAGAGCTTGTCTGTAAATTATGGGACAAAAAATAAATCCGACGGGATTCCGTTTATCCGTGTTAAAAAATTGGTCATCGAAGTGGTTCGCGCACGGAAGTAATTTCTCTAAACTACTTAATGAAGATATTAAAGTTCGAGATTACTTACGAAAAAAATTGTCTCATGCATCTGTCGGACAGGTAGTCATTGAGCGCCCATCTAAAAATGCTCGAATAACGATATGTAGTGCTCGTCCAGGAGTAGTTATCGGAAAAAAGGGTGAAGATATCGAAGTATTGAGAAAGCAATTGGAAAAAATGATGCATATTCCAGTTCATATCAATATTGAAGAGATTAGAAAACCTGAAATAGATGCTCAACTAATTGCTGATAACATAGCTCAGCAATTAGAAAAAAGGATCATGTTTAGAAGAGCAATGAAGAGAGCAATACAGAACGCCATGAGACTCGGTGCACAAGGCATAAAAATAATGAGCTCGGGTCGTTTGAACGGAATTGAAATCGCACGTACTGAATGGTATCGAGAAGGGAGAGTACCTCTGCACACATTAAGAGCTGAAGTTGACTATGCTACATCAGAAGCGCAAACAACCTACGGCATTATTGGAATTAAAGTGTGGGTATTTAAAGGCGAACAGTTAGAAACGAGAAATCGAAATACAGGCTTAAGTAATGCTCAATTAATAGGAGCTGAGGAAGGCAAGAAGCGAGCTGATAAAGTGTCCTCTGAGAAAGCGATATAGAATAAAGATATTCGGATATGATAATAAATCGTATTCTTAAGCGAATATTGATTTTTTTCAATAATTTAGGATTATAAGTAAAATGCTCCAGCCAGCAAGAACAAAATATCGAAAACAACATAAAGGACGCAATACTGGAATTGCTACTTGTGGTAACAGAATCAGCTTTGGTGAGTATGGATTAAAAGCAGTTGGAAGAGGAAGAATAACTGCACGACAGATTGAGGCTGCACGTAGGGCGATGACTCGTCACATAAAACGTGGTGGAAGGATATGGATTAGAATTTTTCCTGATAAGCCTATTTCTCAGAAGCCAGCAGAGGTCAGAATGGGAAAAGGTAAGGGTAATCCTGAATATTATGTATCTGAAATTAAACCTGGTAAAATGTTGTACGAAATGGATGGTGTTGATGAGCAATTAGCAAGAGAAGCATTCAGGCTTGCTGCTGCTAAATTACCGATTAGAACGTTATTCATAGTTCGGCATATAGGAAATTAGAAAGATGAAAGCGCGTGAGTTAAGGCAAAAGAGTGCTGAAGAGTTAAAAAAGGAATTAATGTCCTTACTAAGAACCCATTTCCATTTGCGTATACGGCATGCAACACAACAACTTGACAATGTATCTCAGTTGCGCGTTATTAGACGCGATATCGCCAGAGTTCGTACAGAATTGAATCAAAGAGTTGAAATGTAATGACTACAAATAAAAAGGCGAATACTCTAGTGGGTAGAGTGGTAAGCGATAAAATGACGAAAACAATTACTGTTTTGGTTGAAAGAAAAATTAAGCACCCACTTTATGGCAAAACCATTACTCGATCAAAAAAAATTCATGCTCATGATGAAACCAATCGATTTGGGTTTGGTGATATCGTTGTCATTGAAGAAGGTAGACCGATATCTAAAACTAAAAATTGGCGGGCTATTAAGCTACTTGACGAACAACTTGAAAAGTAACTTTGACTATTATCAATTCTCTTGATACGTTAGCCTTATAAGTTTTCAGATTAGCGGCATACAGATTTAAGCGCGCTCAATACTACGCTATTTGGATTCTTTAAAAGCTTAATTTTATATATATTAAATGGATTAAAACATAATGATTCAGCCTCAGACGATACTCAATGTTGCTGACAATACTGGCGCACGCTCAGTTATGTGTATTAAAGTGCTTGGAGGATCCAAAAGACAGTATGCCGGGATAGGTGATATTATTAAAGTTGCAGTTAAAGATGCTGCGCCACGCGGAAGAGTTAAGAAAGGCGAGGTTTATAATGCTGTTGTTGTGCGTACAGCTAAAGGAGTCCGCAGATCTGATGGCTCGTTAATAAAATTTGACAATAATGCAGCAGTTATCCTAAATGCAAAGCTAGAGCCAATAGGTACACGAATTTTTGGACCTGTTACAAGAGAACTGCGCTCGTCAAGATTTATGAAAATAGTATCTTTGGCTCCTGAAGTCATGTAAAGATATAAGGCAATAATATGAAAAAAATTAAAAAAGGTGATGATATCGTCATCACTTGTGGAAAAGATAAAGGAAAAAAAGGGGTTGTATTGCGTTTTTCGGCGGATAATTATGTTGTAATACAAGGCTTAAATAAAATTAAAAAGCACGTAAAACCTAATCCAAATAAGGGTACAGTTGGAGGTATTACGGAGATTGAAAAACCTATACATATTTCTAATATTGCAATTTATAACCCAACTTCCAAAAAGCCTGATAGAGTCGGATTTAAGATTGATGAAAGTAATTCTAAAGTACGTCTTTATAAGTCTGATAATGAATTGATTGGTGCTTAAGAAAAGGATATATCCAATAAATGGCCAGGTTACAGGAATTTTATAGTCAATCTGTGAAGCAAGAATTGATGCTTCAATTTAAGTATAAATCAGTCATGGAAGTACCTCGCATTACTAAAATAACTCTAAATATGGGAGTGGGTGATGCTACGGCTGATAAGAAAAAGATTGAAAATGCAATAAGTGACTTAGAAAAAATAAGCGGGCAGAAGCCTGTAACTACTAAGGCAAGGAAATCGATTGCGGCATTTAAGCTTAGAGTTGGATATCCCGTTGGCTGTATGGTCACATTACGCGGAAAGCGAATGTATGAATTTTTGGATAGATTAATAAGCGTAGCAATTCCACGTATTAGAGATTTTCGAGGTGTTTCTGCTAAAGGCTTTGATGGAAGAGGTAATTATAATTTAGGAATCAAAGAACAAATTATATTTCCTGAGATTGAATATGAAAAAATTGACATCGTCAGAGGAATGAATATTACATTTACCACAACCGCTAAAACTGATTCAGAGGCCAAGGCACTTTTATCAGCATTTAAATTCCCATTTAAGAATTGAGATTGGAATGGCAAAGAAAGCTATTGTTAATAGAAATCTGAAACGACAAAATACTATTGAGAAATTCCTAAAAATTAGAAATTCTTTGTTAGAGATTATCGGTAATAACGCTAACAGCTATGAAGATAAGTTAGAAGCAAGAAATAAACTTCAAAAGTTGCCTAGGGATTCTAGTCCAACGCGCTTGCGGAATAGATGTGAACTAACTGGAAGATCACGCGGTTTTTATCGAAAATTTGGTTTAGGCAGGAGTAAACTCAGGGAAATGGCGATGAATGGAAGAATTCCTGGAATCACCAAAGCTAGCTGGTAGTGTTTTCAAAACGCTATTGTTGTATGAATTTTAATTGATAATTCCTGTAAGATTTATATAGGCACTAATTATGAGTTTAACTGATCCTGTAGCTGATATGCTGACCCGCATTAGAAATGCGCAGCTATCTGAGAAAATGACAGTAACTATGCATTCATCTAAATTAAAGATATCTATTGCTCAGGTACTTAAAGATGAAGGATATATTCTAGATTTTCAAGTGAATCCTAATAATGGAAAACCTGACTTGGAAATTAAGCTTAAGTACTATAATGGAAGTCCTGTTATAGAAAAAATTTCGCGTATTAGTCGCCCAGGTTTAAGAGTTTATAAATCTTGTGATGGATTACCCAAAGTAATGAATGGTCTTGGTATCGCAATTATTTCAACCTCTAAAGGGGTCATGTCAGAACAGAAAGCTCGGACGAATAACGTTGGCGGCGAAGTATTATGCATTGTGGCTTAAGGATGATAAGTAATGTCTCGAATTAGTAAAAAACCGATTATAGTCCCTGATAACGTAAACCTTGCTTTAGATTGTAGTGAGATAATTGTTAAGGGTCCACTGGGTTCGCTGCGACAAACAATTACAAGCGAGCACATTAATATAGTGAGTGATAAGAATATGTTGTTAGTAAATGCAACTAATTCATCTAAATTTGCCCATTCTTTGTCAGGAACATTACGATCATTAATTTTTAATATGATCATAGGCGTTACCAAGGGATTTGAAAGGCGATTAAATATAATTGGTGTAGGCTATCGAGCACAGGCTGCCGGTGATACTCTCAACATGAATTTAGGCTACTCACATCCGATAGCTTATAAAATGCCTACTGGAATTACTGTTGAAACTCCAACTCAGACCGAAGTCGTCATTAAAGGTGTTGATAAGCAACAAGTTGGTCAGGTTGCGGCAGAGATACGCGCGTTCAGACGACCCGAGCCATATAAAGGTAAGGGCGTACGGTACTCCGATGAGGTAATAACTCTCAAAGAAACTAAGAAAAAATAACATTAAGAAGATTATATGAAAAATCTAAAGTTATCTAGATTGAGACGTGCACGCCGTACAAGAGCCAAGATAGCGTTAAGCCAAAAGTACCGTCTTGCTGTCCATCGTAGTAATAAACATATTTACGCACAGATAGTTGATGTAGTTGAAAGTAAAGTCATGGTCAGTGCGTCAACGCTTGAAGCTGAAGTTAGAGAACATATGAGTAATGGTGGTACGGTAAAAGCAGCAGAATTTATTGGCCAAAGAATTGCCGATAAATCTAAAGCGCTTGGAATTGATACTGTCGCATTTGATCGATCAGGGTATAAATATCATGGTCGAGTGAAAGCCTTAGCTGATAGTGCTAGAAATGCTGGTATTAAATTTTAAGATAAGGATAACTAATGTCTAAGACTACTAAAGTACAAGGCAACGTCCAAACACGCGATGATCAGAAAGACGACCTAAAAGAAAAAATGGTAGCAATCAACCGTGTAACTAAAGTCGTTAAGGGGGGTCGTATCTTAGCTTTTGCTGCATTGACTGTCGTTGGTGATGGAAAAGGCCAAGTTGGTATGGGTAAAGGTAAGTCACGAGAAGTTCCTGTTGCTGTTCAAAAGGCTATGGATGAAGCACGACGTAATATGATAAAGGTTGATTTAAAACATGGTACCTTACAGCATGCTGTTATCGGAACACATGGTGCTGCCAAGGTTTATATGCAACCAGCCTCAGAAGGGACCGGGATTATTGCTGGCGGTCCAATGAGAGCAATTTTTGAAGTGCTGGGCATTAGTAATATACTTGCTAAATGTGTTGGTTCAACAAACCCATATAATGTAGTGCGAGCTACCCTTCAAGGTCTTGAATCCATACGTACCCCAGTAATGATAGCTGCTAAAAGAGGCAAGACGTTAGAAGAGATCGTGAGCCAAGTAAAATGATAGATAATACCGCTAAAAAAATTCGCGTTAAATTAATAAAGAGTCTCATTGGAAAAAAAGAAGCGCATCGTCGTGTTATCGTAGGATTGGGGTTAAAAAGATTGAATAGTGTTTCTGTCTTAGCAGATAGTCCATCTGTTAGAGGTATGATTAATAAAGTTGCATACATGATTAAGGTGGAGTCATAAATGTATCTAAATCAGATTAAGCCTCATGTAGCTTCACGTAAAGCTAAAAAGAGAGTGGGTAGAGGAATTGGTTCAGGGCTAGGTAAAACCGCAGGTAGAGGACATAAAGGGCAAAAATCAAGGGCAGGTGGCTTTCATAAAGTCGGATTTGAAGGTGGTCAAATGCCATTACAGCGACGTCTGCCTAAGCGCGGTTTTGTGAGTCATTCCAATACCCAAAAACAGATGATCAAATTATCTCATATTGCTGAAAAAGCCACTGTGATTAATTGTATAGATGATTTAAAACAACTTGGTATTGTTTCAAAGAAATCGTTATCTATAAAAATTATATACGATAAAGAAATCACAACTTCTTTAACGATTAGAGGATTAGCGATAACTAAGAATGCTGCAAAAGCAATATACAGTGCTGGTGGAACGACTGAATAAGTAAAGGAACTCGATTGGTTGCGAATAAATTCAATAAAAGTGCGAATAAATTTTCTGATCTTAAACGAAGACTTTGGTTTTTATTATTTGCGCTGATTGTTTATCGTATTGGTGCGCATGTGCCCGTGCCAGGAATAGATCCTGTCGTATTAAAAGATCTATTTGAGTCACAAGAAGGTGGCATATTAGGCATGTTTAATATGTTTTCTGGAGGCGCGTTATCACGTTTTTCTATTTTTGCGTTAGGTATAATGCCCTATATTTCGGCTTCTATTATTATGCAGTTAGGTACTGTTGCCGTTCCGTATCTTGAAGCATTAAAAAAAGAAGGTGAGTCAGGACGTAGAAAGATAACTCAATATACTAGATACGGTACTGTTGCTTTGGCGCTTGTTCAAAGTTATGGAATATCCATTGCGTTACAGTCGCAGGCAGGATTAGTAATTACACCTGGTTCTTTATTTGTTATTACAACTGTAATTACATTAGTAACAGGTACGATTTTTCTCATGTGGTTAGGTGAGCAGATTACAGAGCGTGGAATTGGAAATGGAATATCATTAATTATATTTGCTGGTATCGCGGCCGGCTTACCCTCTGCTATTGGTGGAACATTAGAGCTCGTTCGTACGGGTGCAATGCATTTTCTGATTGCTTTAGGTATATTTATAGCTGTCATTTGTGTAACGGCGTTTGTGGTTTTCGTTGAAAGAGGCCAAAGAAAAATACTAGTCAATTATGCGAAGCGACAGGTTGGTAAGCAAGTAGTAGGTGGACAGAGTTCACATTTGCCGCTCAAGTTAAATATGGCTGGAGTTATACCACCAATTTTTGCATCCAGTATTATCTTATTTCCTGCTACGATGGCAGGTTGGCTTGCAACTGATCAGTCTTTGACATGGCTAAAAGATATCAGTGCTGCTCTTTCTCCTGGTCAGCCTATGTATGTAATGCTTTATGCGGCCATGATTATATTCTTTTGTTTTTTTTATACAGCACTAGTTTTCAACCCAAAAGAAACTGCTGATAATTTAAAGAAGAGTGGAGCGTTTATTCCTGGTATTCGACCGGGTGAGCAAACGACGCGATTTATAGAACGCATAATGCTCAGACTAACACTTATTGGATCATTGTATGTAACTTCAGTTTGTTTGTTACCAGAATTCCTAATTCTGAAATGGAATGTCCCTTTTTATTTTGGTGGAACATCACTACTAATTATCGTTGTCGTTACAATGGATTTTATGGCTCAGGTACAATCCCATGTTATGTCTACACAATATGAAAGCTTACTCAAAAAAACAAGCTTCAAAACTAATTTGAATACATCGCGATAAAATACAGAAAACTATGGCAAAGGAAGAGACGATACAGATGCAAGGCGAGATTCTTGAAACGCTTCCTAATGCTACCTTTAAAGTTAAGCTTGAAAATGGACATATTGTATTAGGGCATATATCAGGTAAAATGCGTATGAATTACATTAAAATTTTACCTGGTGATAAAGTGACCGTTGATCTAACTCCTTATGATTTAACTAAGGCTAGAATAACTTTTCGAACTAAATAACTTTTATTCTTTTACTTACCTCTAATTTGCTCCATATTACTGATATCTTGAATTAAGGAATACACCATTGAAAGTACATGCATCTGTAAAACGTATTTGTAGACACTGCAAAATCATTAGACGCCATCGAGTTCTGAGAGTTGTATGTGTGGATTCAAGGCATAAACAACGCCAAGGTTAAGGAATGTATCAAAGAATTATTATTTTACAAGGTGATTAAATGGCACGTATTGCCGGTGTTAATATACCAAACCATCAACATGTTAAGATAGCGTTAACTGCAATTTATGGAATTGGTATTTCTACGTCCAAAAAGATATGTATCAAATTAGGAATCGATGAATCGATTAAGTTAAAGGATATTTCGGAATCTCAGTTAGAGGAATTACGCGATCAAATTTCTAAATATACAGTCGAGGGAGATTTGCGCCGTGAGATTTCTATGAATATTAAAAGGCTGATGGATTTAGGATGTTACAGAGGATTGCGACATAGAAAAGGCTTGCCTGTCAGAGGCCAGCGCACTCGTACCAATGCTAGAACTAGAAAAGGTCCACGTAAATCTGCAAACATTCGATAGTGTGGTCACATAATCTTGATTCAGGATATATAATTTAATGGCAAAAACTCCAAGTAAGACACGTAAAAAAATCAAGAAAAGTATAGTTGAAGGTATTGCTCATATTCATGCATCCTTTAATAATACTATCGTTACAATATCTGATAGACAAGGAAATGCTTTATCGTGGGCAACATCGGGAGGCGCTGGCTTTAAGGGATCACGCAAAAGTACACCATTTGCAGCTCAAATTGCTGCTGAGCAAGCTAGTAAAATTGCCCATGAATATGGCATTAAAAATCTTGAAGTTCGTGTAAAGGGTCCTGGTCCTGGCAGAGATTCCGCTGTGAGATCTCTAAATGCAGCTGGATTCAAAATTACGAGCATATCAGATGTTACGCCAATACCGCATAATGGATGCCGACCACCTAAGAAACGAAGAATTTGAGAGGGATATCAAGTGGCTAGAAATCTAGAACCAAAGTGTCGGCAATGTCGTCGAGAAGGTGAGAAGTTGTTTTTAAAAGGCGACAAATGCTTATCAAATAAGTGTGCTATTGAGCGACGTAACTATGCGCCTGGTCAGCATGGTCAGAAAAAAACAAGAATTTCTGATTATGGTGTGCAATTAAGGGAAAAGCAAAAGGTCCGTCGTATTTATGGACTCCTTGAAAAGCAATTCCGTAATGTTTATGCAACTGCAGATAGAAAACGTGGCGTTACTGGTGAGAACTTATTGCAGATGCTTGAGGGCAGGCTTGACAATGTGGCATACCATATGGGATTCGGTGCTTCTCGGTCTGAATCTAGACAGATAGTTAGGCATAACTGTATCTTAGTTAATGGGCGTAGGGTTAATATTCCTTCATATCAAGTTTCACCTGGTGATATTGTGGAAGTTGCTGATAAAGCAAAAAATCACATTAGAATTAAATCAGCTCTTGAATCAGCTGAGCAGCGTGGTTTTCCATCTTGGTTGGATGTAGATGCTAAAGCTATGAAAGGTACTTACAAAACTAAACCGGAAAGATCCGAGTTATCCTCGACAATCAATGAATCTTTGATAGTCGAGCTATACTCTAAATAATTTAGCACTTATCTTTCTCGTTAAGGATATTTTTATGTCAAGTAGTTCATATCTTATACCTAGAATTATTGAAGTCGATAATATTACGCCTATACAAGCAAGGGTAGTTATGGAGCCCTTTGAACGGGGTTACGGTTATACGTTAGGTAATGCCCTGAGAAGGGTGTTGTTATCATCTATGCCAGGCTTTGCTGCTACGGAAGTATCAATAACTGGGGTTGTTCATGAATATTCTACGCTTGAGGGAATACAAGAGGATATAATTGATATCCTGCTAAATCTTAAAAATGTTGTATTTAAATTGCATAGTAATACCAAAACTGTTTTGACATTAAAAAAAAATGTAGACGGTGTTGTAATTGCAGGCGACATTGACGCTACTCACGATGTGGAAATTATTAATCCTGAGCAAGTGATTGCGCACATTGTTAAAGGCGGTAAACTAGAAATGCAAATTACGGTAGAGAAGGGTCGCGGCTATGTACCAGCTACTATCCGTCGTTCTGCTGAGAAAGATATACAGGTTGGAAATATTTTACTAGATGCATCTTTCAGTCCAATTAGGAAAGTAAGTTATTCTGTTGAAAACGCGCGTGTTGAGCAACGTACGGATCTTGATAAATTAATTATTGACATAGAAACAAACGGATCAGTTGATCCTGAAGAAGCTATACGTTACGCTGCGCGAGTTTTAGTAGATCAATTATCTGTTTTTGCTGAGTTGGAAACAACACCGTTACCTAAAGAACAACCAAAAATTCCACAAATTGATCCAATTTTGCTTAGACCTGTAGACGATTTAGAGTTAACTGTTCGTTCAGCGAATTGTTTGAAAGTTGAAAATATATATTATATAGGTGATTTAATTCAACGCACTGAGGCAGAATTGCTCAGAACGCCAAATCTTGGCAGAAAATCACTAAATGAAATAAAAGAAGTTCTTGCCTCACGCGATTTATCATTAGGTATGAAATTAGAGAATTGGCCTCCGGCAAATTTAGATAACCAAGGAAAGGATACTGGCCATGCGTCATAGAAATGGTCTCAGAAAATTAAATAGATCAAGTAGCCATAGATTAGCAATGTTTCGTAATATGGCCAATGCATTATTACGCCACGAAATTATTAGTACAACTTTGCCTAAAGCCAAAGAGTTAAGAAGAGTTGTCGAGCCGCTTATAACTATTAGTAAGAATCCAACTGTTATGAACAGAAGATTAGTTTTTAACCGTTTACGCGACAGAGAAATGGTAGTGAAACTATTTTCTGATTTTGGATCACGTTATAAATTACGCAATGGTGGATATTTACGTATACTGAAGAATGGATTTAGAAAAGGAGATAATGCTCCAATGGCCATAGTAGAGCTTGTGGATCGTCCGTATTTAGAAGATACAGAAAATAAACAAATTGAAAGTTGATTAACTATTGATTCATTGCTAATCAGATATTTATGTATTTTTTATTGTATCGAAGCGATTTATATATATTTAACTCATAAATATATATTTCATTTCTTTGATATTAGACATATCATCAATTAAATATCCAATTGCTTTAAATATATTATTGGATTGCGGTATACCCAAGAATCGTGATTCTTGGGTATTGCTGGTCAACGTCATTCTCAGGGTTAAGTAAATTTATACTAAGTGCTGGACGCTGGTTTTGGCCAATGGATGTTCGCTTGTTCGTCAAGTGTATTTAATCTGCACTCGGTATCTTCTGCCCTAATCTTGACTAAACAATGCTTTCCAGAACAACTGCGGGTGAGTCAGTATAAGGTAAGTGTGATTCTAATTAAACTTGTTTATAAAAAGTGTACTTGTTGTCTTTTAACTTAATTATTCAAATAATAAGGGGCTGACCGGATACTCTAGTGCTTCCTTTATTGCTACTAGCGAGAGCACAGCTTCTCGACCATCAATAATACGATGATCGTACGATAATGCTAGATAATTCATCGGTCTTATAACGATTTGACCATTTTCTACAACGGGACGTTGTTTAGTCGCATGAATACCTAGAATTGCACTTTGTGGCGGATTGATTATTGGTGTGGAAAGCATTGATCCAAATACCCCTCCATTTGTTATAGTAAATGTACCTCCGGTTAATTCTTCCATGGTCAATTTGCCTGATTGCGCACGCTGAGCATAATCTGTCACTTTTTTTTCTATTTCTGCTTGCGATAACTGATCAGCATCTCGAATGATGGGCACGACTAGTCCGCGTGGGCTTGCAACTGCGATACCGATGTCGTAATAGCCATGATAGATAATTTCATTTCCATCTATGGAAGCATTTATTATTGGGTATTTCTTGAGTGCGGCCACCGCCGCCTTGACGAAGAATGAAGTCATGCCAAGTTTGATACCATGTTCTTTCTCAAAGGCATCTCTGTAGCGTGTACGGAGATCCAAGATTGCCTGCATGTTGACTTCATTAAAAGTTGTTAGAATAGCTGCTGTTGCCTGAGAATTTACTAAACGTTCAGCTATGCGCATTCGTAGCCTTGTCATCTGCACTCTTTTCTCAGGGCGTGATTCGACTGTTTCAGAACTAACCTCATTTATTACTTCGACCTTGTCTTCAAGGGTATCGGTTTTGTTCTTAATATAGTTTAGAATATCTTCCTTAGTGATGCGGCCATCACGACCAGATCCGCTAATGGTATTGATTTGTTCTGAACTGAGATTATTTTCTTCGGCAATTCTTTTGGCTGCAGGCATCAGCTTGGAGATGACGCGTTCCTCTGCATCTTCTTCTGAAGTAGTTGGTGTGAGGTTATTCTTTTGCTGTTCACTTCCTGCATTTTTCCTAACGTCATATTTATTTTCTGGAGCAGCTCCTGCCTTTGTTGGTTCTTTATCCTCTTGAGATTCGGTCTTTATTTTTGCGATAATCTCCCCACTTGTTACCGTAGCACCATCTTTTTTTATGATTTCGACTAGTATGCCTTCTTTCGGTGCGGGTAGTTCAAGTACGACTTTATCGGTTTCGATATCGACAAGATTTTCACCGCGATTGATGCGCTCGCCTTCCTGCTTGTGCCAGGAAATCAAGGTGGCTTCGGCTACTGATTCAGATAATTGCGGTACTTTGATTTCGATTAACATTATCTTTTCCTTATCAAATAGTATCCCGGAATGCTGCTTCAATCAGCTCGTTTTGCTGCAACCGGTCCAGCTCTAGGTAGCCGACAGCGGGTGATGCTGATGATGGGCGCAAAGCATAGCCAAGAATCTGTTCAGAGCGCATATGTCTGAGTATGTAATGTTGTATACGGTGCCACGCACCTTGATTGCCGGGTTCCTCCTGGCACCAGATAATCTCCTTGGCATTAGGGTAACGGTTTATTTCTGCTTGAAATTCATCATGTGGAAAAGGGTAGAGCTGTTCCAGTCGGATGATGGCCATGTCTGAGATGCCTTGTTTGCGACGATAGGCAAGTAATTCATAATATATCTTGCCGCTACAGGTAATGATTCGTCTTGTTTCGTCTGTATTAAGCTTCTCTGTTTCTGGGATAACGGGCTGGAATAGACCTTGTGTGAGGTCTTCTAGCGCGGATACCGATTCTTTATGCCTTAGCATACTTTTTGGCATCATGATGATCAGTGGTTTACGAATTGGACGGATCATTTGCCGCCGCAATACATGAAAGATCTGTGCAGGAGTAGAAGGAATACATACCTGGATATTATATTCTGCGCATAATTGTAGAAATCGTTCTAGCCGCGCTGACGAATGTTCTGGTCCTTGTCCTTCGTAACCATGGGGAAGCATCATAGTTAACCCGCATAGGCGCCCCCATTTAGCTTCTCCTGATGTAATGAATTGGTCAATCACAACTTGTGCGCCGTTGGCAAAGTCACCAAATTGCGCTTCCCAAATGA